>JACSRL010000716.1 GCA_014879765.1 Anaerolinea sp.
GAATTGGCTTCACGTGTCGCATTGCAAGCGGTGATTCAAGTGCCCGGCACCTACGGCTGAGCAGTTACACGGCAGCCTACTCAATCCACGTGTTCGCACCCGCCGGCTGAGCAGTTACGTTTCTTCACAGTGAATAGTCAAGCACTTCTCGTTAGCTTGGTCGTCAACATCAACACTGCCCGCGCCAGCCGCTCCTTGCTGGCCACGTCGTGCATGATGGTGTCGGTCACCAGCGGGGTGATGCCCAGGCTGGCCACCGCGCCGGCCAGGTGCGCGTCCACCGTGTCCAGCACGAAGCCATCCAGACGGATGCGACCGGCGATGTGCTGCGCCACGGCCAGCGCCGAGACCTCCACCCCCAGCTCGGCCATGATCTTGGCGGCCGGCCCCTTGATGGCCTGTCCGCCGACGATGGGGGAGACGGCCACCACCGGGCCGGTGAAGGCCCGCAGCCGCTCGGCCAGGCCGGGCAGCAACAGGATCGGGTCCAGGCTGAGATAGGGGTTGCTGGGGCAAAGGATCACCGCGCTGGCCTTGTCCAGCGCGGCCAGCACCTGCGGCGACGGCTGCGCCGCTTCGATGCCGGCAAAGTCCAGGCTCAACAGCCGCGGCTGGCAGCGCCGCTGCACGAAATAGCGCTGGAAGGGCAGCACCCCCTCGTCGCTGTGTACCATGGTGCGCACCGGCTGATCGGACATGGGCAGCAATTCGGCCGTGATGCCCAGCGCCGTTCGTAGTGCAAACATGACCTGGGTCAGATTTAAGCCTGAGCGCAGCCGCTCGGTGCGCAGCAGATGGGTGGCCAGGTCGCCGTCACCCAGGCTGAACCAGTCTTCGCCGCCGTAGCGCCGCATCATGGCCAGCGCGGCATGGCTTTCGCCGGCCAGTCCCCAGCCGAACTCTGGGTTGTTGATGCCGGCCAGGTTGTACAGCACCGTGTCCAGGTCGGGGCAGACGGTCAGCCCCCAGTACACGAAGTCGTCGCCCGTGTTGACCACCACCGCCAGCCGCTCGCCCAGCGCCCGGTAGAGTCCATAGGCCAGCTTGGCCCCGCCCACGCCGCCGGCCAGGGCGACGATGAACGATGCATCTCTGGATTCATCCTTCATCCTTCCTCACAGCTCCACCCGGCAGCCCAGCCCTGGCGTATCGGTGGCGATCAGCCAGCCCTCCTCGAAGCGAAAGCCTGAGACCGTCGGATCGTTGATCAGATCGAAGTGGCCGTCCAGGTCGCCATAGGCCACGTTGGGGCTGCTCAGGGCAAAGGCCAGGCCGGCCGCGATCAGCAGGGCCGGCTCGTTGAGGCAGCCGACCATGGTGGCCATGTGCGCGGCGCGGGCGATGGCGTCGATCTGGCGGGCGCGCGCGATGCCGCCGCAGGTGCTCAATTTGATGCTCATGCCGTGGGCCGCGCGCTGGGCGGCGATCTCCAGCGCGGATTCGGGGCCCAGCACGCTCTGGCTGGCCAGCACCGGCACCCGGCTCAGCTCCCGCACCTCGCGCAGCGTGGCCAGGTCGCGCGCGGGCGTCGGCTGCTCCAACATCTCGATCTTGCCGGCCAGCGCCCGGGCCACCGCCAGCGCTTCACGCGCGCTGTAGCCCTGATCCGCGTCCAGGCGCAGGGTCAGCTCCGGCAG
>JACSRL010000017.1 GCA_014879765.1 Anaerolinea sp.
ATGCCCGCGCCCAGCGGCTGGATGAAGCCGGCGCGCAGCAGCAATTTGTGGCTGGCCAGCTCCGCCTCCGCCGGCGCGTCGCGCAGAGTTTGGAAAAAGGCACGGGATAGTCTCATGGTGACAACTCCTGATGACATGGTGGAACGATGAAGGATGAAGGATGAAGGATGAATCCGGAGGGGAGCTATCTGGAATGTTTGGCTGTTCGGACGGATGAGACGAAGATGGAGATTAGTTCTTCTGCCTCTGTGCATAGGTTGGCAAGCTGGCCCGAACGGACAATGCCGGCTTCATCCAGCAGTTCAAGCCAGTAGAGAGTCTCGTCGAGCTCCTGAAGCGCCAGCTCGATCTTGCTGATGAACTCGGCGGTCGATCGGGCGCGACTTGCCTCGCGGTAGTGTGCGCCGATGGATGTGCCGCTGCGCAGCACCTGTTTGCCCAGAACCTGCGCCACCGTGGTGTTGGGCAGCGCCGTATACAGCCGAACAATCCGCAACGCAAACGCCTTGGTCCGCGGCTTCAGGTCCGGCTTTGCGCCTGCCCCAGCCTCCTCCGACTCTCCGGCCTTTCCGAATTCATCCTTCATCCTTCGCCGTTCATCCTTCATCCTTCATCCTTCATCCTTCATCCTTCATCCTTCATCCTTCCCTGTCAATAGGCCCGCGCGAAGATCGCGATCCGCTCCGTCCGCTTCCCGGTGTAGAAGCAGACCCCCTCCCCCTCCGGCGCGTCGAAGGGGAAGCAGCGGATGGTGGCCTTGGTGTCGGCCTTGATCTGGTCCTCGTCCTCGTTGCTGCCGGCCCAGTGGACGCGCAGGAAGCCGCCCTGGCCCTCCAGCGCCTGCTTGAACTGGTCGTAGGAGGCGATGCCGCGCTGGGTGTTGGCCTCGCGGTGCGCGGTGGCCTGGGCCAGCAGGCTGGCCTGGATCTCGCCCAGCAGCGCCTGCACGGCCGCGGCCGCGCCATCCACCGGCACGCCGAACTGCTTGGCCTTGGGCCCGCCCGCGGCCTCGATCTCGCGCGAGCTGTCGCGGCGGGCCAGCACCACGGCCTGGTTGGCCACATCCTTGGGGCCGATCTCGACCCGCACCGGCACGCCGCGCATCTCCCAGTCGTTGAACTTGAAGCCGGGGGTCAGCTCCTCGCGGCCGTCGAAGTGGACGCGCACGCCGGCGGCCCTGAGCTGCGCCTCGACCCCGCGGGCGAAGTCGAGCACCGCGGCCCGCTCCTCTTCCTTCTTGTAGATGGGCACGATCACCGCCTGGATGGGGGCCATCACCGGCGGCAGGCGCAGCCCCTGGTCGTCGCCGTGGGCCATGATCACCGCGCCCACCATGCGCGCGCTCAGCCCCCAACTGGTGGTCCAGGCGTGCTGCATGACGTTGTTCTGGTCCAGGAACTTGATGTCGAAGGCCTTGGCGAAGTTCTGGCCCAGGAAGTGGCTGGTGCCGCTCTGCAAGGCCCAGCCGTTGCCCATCATCGCCTCGATGGTGTAGCTGTCCACCGCGCCGGCGAATTTCTCGCGCTCGCTCTTGCGCCCCTGGATCACCGGAATGGCCGCGTCGTTGATCGCGAAGTCGGCGTAGACGTCCAGCATCTGGAGCGTCTCGGCCAGCGCCTCCTCGGCCGTGGCGTG
>JACSRL010000253.1 GCA_014879765.1 Anaerolinea sp.
GGTTGACGAATGCAAAGAACCGTGGCTCCTTGGGGGACGGCATGAAGACCTGAGGATGCTGGCGCAGTGCAGCGTAGAGCGCCGTCGTGCCGCAGCGTTGCGCGCCGATCACGATGAAATCTGGTTTCAAGTGCACATTCCGTGGTTGCAGTTGAAGTGGGCTCCCGGAGATTTGACTTGTTTTGTGCGTGCGGCGTGCCTGCGTGGAAATGCCCCAACCCGCACACTTCAAGCCAGGGCGCATGCTGCGCCGGGCTGTGAAGCAAGCGCGGCGTGCAGGTGGCCGAACCGCTGGTGACGTGGGCTGCGCTGGGGTAAGTGACATTGGTGGGTGCATGGCAACCGACAGCCTGCGTCTGCGAAGACTTCGCAGACGCAGGCTGTCGGTTGACGGTGCTGTTGCGTTGGCTGAGCTGTCGGCAAGCTGAACACAAATGGGCTGAACAATCCAGAAGCACTATTCGATCACGATGATTTGGATGCACAAGCCGTGGTTTGGCCGACTCAGTGTAAGGGGGAATTCATGAGGAATTAGTCTGTCCATCATTTGCCCCAACTGAATAACCCGAATTCAGAGCATCCTTCAGCGCAACCTGGTCGAAAGTGGGTGTGACCCAGGTGCGTCGTTCGCGTCCTGCTGCGGTCTCTGTCGGGGTTTGGTTTTTGTCTGGCTCGACCTGATTCATGGAAAACTCCCTTGAATGGATGGGTGAATGATAAATGATATTACTATAGCTGTGGATAGCGTGCAACCACATGATAAGGCTGCTGACGGGTTGCACGCAGCCCGATAACGCCGACATCGCCGTCCTGCACCCAGGCATGGGCCGTCAATTTTCCGCCGGAGCGGGTCACCCCATAGTAGAGGGTGGCGTCGACGCCCCGTCGGCGCAGCATCCAATGCGCGGCAATCGCCCGGTGCAGACAGGTGGTGGGAAATGGCAGATACCGCCGCGCAGCAAGAATGCCATGGCGCACAGCCTGTCGTGTCTCGTTCCGCTCCGACTCGGATAATTCGACCTGGGGAGTTGGACGGGACAGCACGGCCATCAGCGGCTGAAAGGGCGCCAGCCACAGCGCGACGCGGGCAATCGCCAGTAGCAGTGTCGCTTCCATGACAATCAGCCATTGGGTCATGCGGGTGGACAACCTTTCAGTTCGGCGCGCCATCGTCTATGCTAACCAGACCCGCGCGGCTGAGTTCCATGAGCACAGCGCTGACTTCCTGCAGGCAGACAGACTCTTCGACTGCATACTCCCGGCATAATTGTTCGCAAATCGCGCCGATCGATCTGTGCTCTGCCAGCAATGCCCAGATTCTGCCCGCAGTTTCATTGAGTGCATAGGCGTTGCCCGCGTTGGCATCGACGGCCAGCAGTTCATCATCGAACTGCTCAAACAACACCTCATGCGCACGGGAAATGATTGCGTTTGTTCCAATCATAGTACGACTCCTCCGGCAAGAATCACGCAAGTGTTTGTAACGATGCCAACACCAGCTCTTTCGCTTCAGACGCTGCCGACCAATCTTGTGGGCGGGTCAGGCGAAAAATGGGTGCGGCGCGGGCGATAGAGGCGCAGCGATGCCAATGGGCGGCCGTCAGGCCCATCGGCTCCAGCAACTCGCCGCGATAGGTGGCGGCCTGAATCAATGCGTACAATGCGTTCAGGCCTTTGAGCCGCGCAATTTCCGGCTCCCCCCAACTCAACAGATACACAGCGCGTAGCGGGATAGGGGATTCTCGTCTGGCGACTGGCTGCCCCGTATGCCCGTTGGTGACAGGCAGATGGTATTTGTCCATGCGGAAATGATCCCTTTCCAGATCGCCGGTGTCCCGGTTGAAATGCTCCAGAGCGTCGCGCCAGAGCTTGAGGCGCGGCGCCGCGGGATAGACCCCAGGCCGCGTGCCGGAAATGTCGAAGCGGCACAGATCATCGGCGATGAGTGGATAGCCCTGATCCATCAGCCAGGCGGCCATCGTGGACTTGCCCGCACCGCTGACGCCGCAGAATGCAACTGCCTCTCCCGCAACCTCTACCACGCTGGCGTGTAGAGCCAGGATTTCGCGCTGATAACAGAGGACACCCCAGGCCGTGCCCAACAAGAAAAGGCGCACCTCGCGCATGCCGGCCCTGGGCTGGACGGCGACCTGGATCGAATCTCCATGTTGAATCCGGTAGGCGCCGACCGCCTCCACCTGAAAACAGTAAGAATCGGCGCCGATGTGCGGTGTAAATGATTCGGAGGGCGCGTCTTCCAGCACGATCCGCGCGTCCGGGCTGTCATTTGCGTCGCCGGTTTCAAAAATCCCCCATTCGGGGAGCTGGATGTCAGAGAGCACATTCAACCCTGCGTAACGATAGCGCCAGCGTTTCATGCTACCGGTTTTCCTCCACCCAGCGAATAAAGCTGCCCGTCATCAATCCCCGTTCCAGAACGCCGCGATATTGTGCAAATTGTTGGCCAACACGGCTGACGTTGCCGCGCCCCAATTGCATGACCAGTTCCCGCAGACGGGGCAGGTCCAGCGCCTGTTGGGCGAGATCACATTGTTCGATGCGGGTCAGCTCTTCCAGCAGGGCGGCACGCGCCCCCACGAGGCGATCATACCAGTCTGCGGCTTGCAGACCCCGTTGGCGATTGGCGAGTACTTCGGGTGGCAGCCGATCCGCCATCGCCCGGCGCAGCAGCCAGCGTGAGACGCCATCGCGCTGATACTGGCTCTCTGGCAGCGCAAGACAGAAGTCGATCAGGCGCACATCTCCTGTGGGATCAGCGATGGTGACGCCGTAGCGCGCTTGATACCCTTCCGAGATTCCATCCCCGCGCCGGCTCCTGGAAACGAGCGCACGCAAGCGAGCGGTGCGCGTGTCACTGGAAGGGCGGCCAAGCAGGTGACGCTCTCGAGCGAGAAAGAGTTCGTCGATATCATGGGCGGCTGCGAATTCAGGGCGGATCGGCGAATGTTGTCGCCAGTCTGCACGGGATCCCAGGCTTGTGGCATTCAGGTTCCGCGCTCGTTCGAGGGCCAGGTACGCTGCGGCTGGCAGATGGGGGAGGAATCCTTGCGTGAGCACTGTCTTGAGCGCGGTTGCCATGCCTTTGCCCCGCGCCAGCGCCAACGCTTCGCGACTCAGGCGCGCCCAATCGCCAGCGCCGATCAACTGCGCCCACAACCCATTTCCATTCCAACTGATGGTAAGGTTGCCGCTTTCACCGGTCAAAAGCACCCGCAGCCCGCGGGCCTGGGCTGCTTGCAAGATTGCCTCATACCAGACCCGGTTGGATGCGTTTGGGAAAGGCGTCTCGGCTGCCGCAAAATAGGCGTCGAGATTCTCAATGTAGACCTGCCCGTCGGTGCGAATGAGATTGGCCTCAAGGTTCTCATAGCGTCTCGCCATGGCCTCGACATAGGGCGTCTCATCGGCGTAGCGCCCGGCGATGATGGCGCCGTCGAAGCCGATGCGGGGCGCCTCGGTGAAGGTTGTCAGTTGCCAGCCCATCTCCCTGTACATGGGCGCAGCGAGGGCTGCCACCGATGTTGAGTCCAGGCCGCCGCTCATCATCACCCCCACCGGCGTCAGGCAGCGCAGGTGATCCTGGATGACACGCTGGAAGAGTGCAAGGAAGGCCGCGACATACTCCTCGTCGCGGGCAAAATGAATCTCGTCCTTCGGCGGCGCATCCCCCCAAAACGTGTGCAGTGACCAGCCATCGCGCCGGATGCGAAGCATCTGTCCTGGGATAAGCCGGGTCAACCCTTGATAGAGACAGGCGTCTGGCTCTCCACCAATGCGGGCCAGATACTCTGCCAGATACTGCCTGTCAATCGTGCGTGGGATGCCGGCCAGGACAAAGAGACCTTTGGGCATGGACGCGAAGGCCACAGTTTCCCTGTCGGCGTAGAAGTAGAGGCTGGGGCTGGAGCAGGCAGAACGGGCTACCAGCAGTGTCTGGGCGCGCGCATCCCACAAGGCAAAGGTGAAAACGCCGATCAGATGCTGGACACATGCTTCTCCCCAGCGTTCGTAAGCGTTCAGTATCAAGGCGCTGTCGGTGACCCTTGCGGCTGGCACATCTCCACCGAACAGGGCGAGCAATTCCGGGCGGTTGTCGAGCCTGCCATTCACAACCAGCAGGCGCTGGCCATCCGCGCTCACCACCGGCTGCCGTTCATAGCGATCCTGCGGCGTAATCATTGCCTGCCGCTGGCCCAGGCCCACTGGGCCGTGCTGCCACTGCCCACCGCCCTCCGCGCCGTGGATATGCAGAGCCGCCCCCATACGCGCCAGATCGTCCGCGTCCACGGGTCTATCGTCGAGATGGAGCAGTCCGAAGATGGCACTCACAGGTTTGGACTCTCCCCACCCCAGGAATCAATCATCGGGCATCGGTGATAACGTGCCAGGAGTCCCCACCCCAGCGATTCAGGATGCGCTCTCCAGGCCGTTTCGAGAAAGTCGACGTACAGATCCAGCAGATGGTGAACCTGTGCTGCGCGCGGGGACGGCGCGGCCAACATTGACAGTGCGGGCAGCGCCTTCAGGTAGACGCAGCCGGTGTGGTCGAAGTAGCTGTAGACAGGGACGATGGCTGCGCCACTGGTCAAAGCGAGATCGGCGAAACCTGGTTTCAGCCGGAAGCGGCGTTGCCCGATAGTGCGACTGATGCTGTTCGGGCCGCCATAGTTCATGTCGTTGCTGATCCGGACGACACCGCCGGCTCGCAAGATGCGTTGGGCCTGCAGGCTGTGGGCCGCGGCCCAGTACGACGCGACCTGCCCAGCTTCTGCGTCGTCGCCTTCTTCATCCTGCTCTGCGATGGTCAGCGCACGCTCCAGGCTGAGCGTTGGCACACGTCCCAGACTCGTCAGGTGCGCCAGGATGCCATCGGTTAACACGCTGCCCGTGTTGTGGTACGTGAGCAGGATAATGCCGCGCCCTTGCCTGTGGGCGTGCAAAAGGTGCTCCAAGCCGTCCAACTGATACAGGCGGCGACCCGAACGCTCCCCTCCGGCAGCGACGGCGGCTGCAATGTCGCGCCAGAACCTTTCAGGCGCCTGCTGCATTGCGGCGACTACATCCCCGTTGACAATGTTCTGGCGCAGCTTGCTGGTGCGAAAGACCCCGCGGATGGCGTTGCCAATGATGCTCGCCCGCAGTACAGATTCATCAATCGTTCTCTGGCCGCCAAGTTCAGACGCCAGTTCCCGTATTTGGCGTTGCTCCGTCCGAAAGAGTCGATCAGCAAGGAAAGGCTCGCCGAAGAAGTTCAGCCAGTCGATGCCATCCCAATAGCCAAGACGGAGAAGGCGTTTGCGAATTGCCCAGCGAATCAGAGATTCAGCGCCAGGTGGATTGCGGCGGGTTTGTCGGCGCTGCACCAACGCCGGTCCTGCCCAACGAGCGGAACCGGCTGCATCTGAAGGTTGGGCTGAATCAGGTTCAGACTCGACGGCGCACAACTGGGCCAGCATAGCGATCGTAGGGCTGCGGAAGTAGTCAGGCGGTACATGACCACCCGTTGCCTGCTCCGCTGCCAACACCATGCGCATGGCCAGGATCGAATCCCCGCCCAACTCGAAAAAGTTGTCTTCCATGCCGACTTCGTCCATCTCCAGCAGATCCGTCCAGATGCCGGCGATCTGTTGCTCCAATTCGCTGCGCGGGGAGACAAAGGGCGCGGCCAGTTCGGGACGTGAACGACCCGGCGGCGGCAACGATGCGCGATCCACTTTGCCGTTGGCGTGACGGGGCAGGGCGTCCATGCAGATGAAACGCGCCGGGACCATATAGGCGGGCAGTTCCTGTGCCAGTGCTGTGCGCAAGAGCGTGCTCGAAAAGTCAACCGCAGCCATACAAATGTATGCCACGAGTACGGTATCGTGTCGAGTCGATTGAGCAATCACGGCTGTTTCCTGCACACCCGGCAGCCGGGCCAGCGCCGCCTCGACAGCCTCCAGGTTTACGGTGTAGCCGCGAATCTTCACCTGCTGGTCGTTGCGCCCCAGCAACTCAAACATCCCGTCTGCCCGCCGCCGCACCAGATCGCCCATGCGAAAGGTGCGGTAGCGCCGATCGGCCGGATCAACCTGAAATCGCTGCGCGGTCAGTTCCGGTTGACGCCAGTAGCCGCGGGCCAGGTAGCGGCTGCGCACCACCACCTCGCCCTCCCCTTCGCCCGCAATCGGCTCCCCGTCAGCGCCCACCAGCGTCACCTGTTCCGGTTCGATGGGATAGCCGACGGGCAGGGTTTCCCCCGCCAGTTCGTCATCGCTGCGGATCGCCAGGCGAAGCACCGCAGTGGTTTCGCTGGATGTGAGTTGGTGCATCACGATGGCGTCGGGAGGGAGATGGCAGCGCAGACGGCGGACCTCGTCCACGCGTGTGCGGCCAGACGGACGCACATAGCGGAGATGCTCGAAGCGGAAGCCTGCCGGCAACACATCCAGCAGTTGGCGGAGGATGCCCGAATGCAGGTGAAGCATAGTCACCTGGCTGGCGCTCAACCAATCCCGCAGGTCGCCGACGCTCTGCTGGGCTGGGCGATAGAGGGCGAGGGTGGCACCGTTGAGCAGCGCACCGTATATATCCGCCGCCGCTGAGCTATAGGCTGGCGAGAAGAGACCCGCCACCACATCATGCGGAGAGACAGGTTCAAGCTCGTTTAGCTGGCTGGCGCGGTGGAGGAGCATGGCGTGATCCACCATCACGCCTTTCGGCTGTCCGGTGGCGCCGGATGTGTAGTGAATCGCTGCCAGCGCGTCCGCCGCAGGCACACAGCGATCTCCAGCCGCCAGGAGCAGTGCAGGTTGTTCAGGGCACATCACAACCTTCATCCCTGGTTGATCAGTTTTGCTGACCCCATCGGTCAACAGATAGCCGCTGTGGAGGTTATCCAGCACTGCATGCACACGATTTTCGGGCATGGCCGTATCCAACACGGCGTAAAAGTGCCCGGCTTTGAGCACGCCGATCATGGCAGCGATGACTGGAATTCCCTGGCCGAAATAGAGGGCGATAGGCTGCGGCTGGTCGCCCACTGCGCCGGCGATCGTCTGGGCGATGCGCTCTGACCATGCGTCCAGTACGGCGTAGGTGATGCGCTGCGCGCCATCCACAACTGCCGGGCGGTCTGGCCTATGCTGGACTATCTGGTGGAAGCGGGCAGGAATAGACAAGTCGGTCGCAATCGGCGGCAGGCTGTCCCCTGATCCAAACATTTTCTTGCTCACTTTTGCCGGTGTTACTGGGATTGCAGGCCCTGGAAGAAACCCTCGGCTTGCAACTTGTCCACGAGAGTCAAATCCACCACATCCTCCGGTTTGAGGTTGGCTACGGCGGGATTCTCTCTGGACAGATCGTCGATGAGGGCCTGAATGCCAGGCAGCGACGGCATCGGGTCAACCTGCATCAGTTTTTGGATGACCAGATCGTAGGTCAGGTCCAGGGCTGCGGCATCGGCTAATGGATCCAGATCCAGATAGCCTGCCAGCACCCTCAAGGTGAGCGCTTTGTCGGCGTGCATCCTGGCCACTGCTTCGGCAGTGGCTTTGAGAAAGGCCTCCACCCGTTCCGGATGCTCCCGCAGGTATTCACGGGTGGTCATCACGGCAATGTGCTGATATGCCTTGTCCAGATTTGAAAAATCCACAAGCAGATTGTTGCCCTCAGCCAGCACGGTCATCGCCTCCGGCGGCGCCAGGATGGTGCCCGCAATTGCCCCCGCCTGCATGGCGGCGATTCGCTCGCTAGCCCCGCCAATGGTCTGCAAAGTCACGTCCTGATCGGGCCGCAGTCCCAGGTATTCCAGCGCAGTGCGGGCGGCAAAATCGGAGCTGCTGCCTGGCCCGCTGATTGCCAGCGCCTTGCCAATCAGGTCCGCCGCCTGTTTGATTTCCGGGCGAGTGATCAGAAAATAGGGCTGGCTGTTCAATACGCCGCCGACAATGACCAGATCGCCACCCGCTGCCGCTGCGCTGACCAGGGCGGCAGCAGACTGTTGGCAGATGTCGAATTCACCCGCCAACAAAGCAGCAGCGGCCGTTGCTGCGCTATTGACGGCAGTGACATCGAGATCGATGCCGTACTTCTCATCCAACCTTTCCGCCAGGGCGACCTGAAGGCCCGTCTGGGACGAACTCAGACTGCTGCAGACTCGCACCGTCGCCGGGGCGGTGGCCGGTGCGGCGGCTGGCATGGCAGGCAGCAGAGGCACAGGCGCACAGGCTGCGAGGATCAGGCTTGCCAACAACGCAAGACCGTAGTGCAGAATTCTCATCGGCGTGTTTCCTTTGAAGATGATTTCAAGACAAGTCGCAATGATCCAGTAGATGCACGTATACTCGTTGCCATGTCAACGCTGCGGCCGCCAGCTATCGAATCGCCGCTCCAGCGCCTCCAGCAGCGCCGTCACCCCCCAGCCAAAGCAGGCCAGGATGATGACGCCGACAAACACCTTGTCCGTCTGAAAGGTCGCGCCGGCCCGGCTCATCATGTTGCCGATACCGGCCTGGGACGCGATCAACTCGCCCACGACCACGCCCACCAGCCCGCGCCCCACGCCCAGACGCACCCCGGCCAGGATGAAAGGCACGGCGGACGGCAGCGCAATCGTGGTCAGCACCTGGCGGTCGCTGGCGCCGAAGGAACGGGCGCAGCGCACCAGGGTTTCGTCCAGCACCCGCACGCCGGTCATGGAGTTGACCAGGATCGGGAAGACGGCGCCGAGGAATACTACCGCAACCTTGGAGTAGATGCCAATGCCCAGCCAGAGGATGAGCAGCGGCATCAGCGCGACCCGCGGCACGGCGTAGAGAGCCGACACGTAGGGGCCGAAGAGGGCGCGCACGCGGGCATCCCAGCCCAGCAGCACGCCGGCGGGTATGCCGACGATGACGGCCAGGCTCATTCCGAGGAAAAACGCCACGCCGCTCACCCAGAGATCGTACCAGAGACGCCCGCGGGCCAGCTCGCCAAAGGCGACGGCGATGCGGGAGGGCGAAGAGGTGAAGAGCGGCTTGGCCAGCCCCAGGGCGGGCAGCAATTCCCAGAGTGCCAGGAAGACGGCGAGGGAGAGCAGCGAGAGCAGCAGCGAGCGGCGGCGATTCATCGAGGGTCAGCGTTCTCGTCATGGCCGGCCGGCAGGTCGGCGGGGCGTTCCAACTGCGCCCAGATCGCCTCGGCGATGGCCTGGAATTGGGGTGTGCGCTGGATGCTCAAGGCCCGCGGGCGGGCGAAGGGCACGGCAAAGTCGGCCTTGAGCCGGCCCGGCGCCGCCGACATCACCAGCACCCGGTCGGCCAGGAAGACCGCCTCGGCGATGTTGTGGGTGACGTAGAGCGCCGTCATTGGCCGCGCCAGCCAGATGCGCTGCAGTTCCGCCTGCATGTACTCACGGGTCTGGGCGTCCAGCGCGGCCAGCGGCTCGTCGCAGAGGAGCAACTGCGGCTGGATGGACAGGGCGCGGGCCAGGTTGGCCCGTTGCTGCATGCCGCCGGACAGCTCGCGCGGGTAGCTCTCGGCAAAGTCGCGCAGGCCGACCACACCCAGGTAGTCGCGCGCGACACGCGCGGCTTGGGGCTTGGGCATTCCCTGCAGTTCCAGCCCGTAGGCCACATTGCTCACTACGGTGCGCCAGGGGAGCAGCGCCGGCGCTTGAAAGACCATGGCCCGTTCGTGGCCAGGCCCGCGGACGGGACGCCCGTCGACGCAGATCGCGCCGGCCTGCGGCGGCGTCAGCCCGGCGATCGCGTTGAGCAGGGTCGTCTTGCCGCAGCCGCTCGGCCCGATCATCGCGACGAATTCGCCGCTTGCCGCAGCGAAGCTCACATCCTGCACGGCGGTCAGGTTCAGGCGGGTCCGCTGCATGGTGTAGGCGACAGTCAAGTGTTCGACCGCTAGCAGGCTCATGGCGGCGCATCTTAGCACCGGCCGGCGGGAATCGCAATAACCCTGGCCGGCTAGGCCGCGTATCCCATGCCCGGCGCGAACCTCACCGGCTGGGTCTACGGCTGCTCCCGCCTGCCCCAACTCGAATCAGGCTCCGGCGCGTCCGTCCTGCACCTTCTGTCCCTCCGCCTCTGC
>JACSRL010000455.1 GCA_014879765.1 Anaerolinea sp.
AGGCTGGGCTGCCACAGCGGCCGCCGGCCGGCCATCGCCTCCAGCGCCAGCCAGAGGAAGAGCAGCACGCCGGCCGCGGCCAGCGAGTAGTTCTCGGCGTAGCCGAAGAAGAGCTGCATCGTCCCCAGCGTGCCCAGCAGGCCGACGATCAACAGCTTCTCCGTGCGGCCGCGGCCCACGCTGTCGGCCAGGCGCAGCAGGGTGTAAACGAAGAGCGCGCCGGCCAGCGGGCTGAGAATCCAGTAGGTTGGCCAGGCGTCGGCCCAGCCGAACCAGGCATGGCCCAGCGCCCATAGCCGTGCGTGTAGCCAGACATCCAGCGGCGCCTGCCAGGTGCTGGTCAAGCGCAGCGCCGGGTCGGGATAGGCGATGGCGTTGACCAGGATGTAGGCGTCGCCCCAACGGGTGTGGACGATGCGCAAGAGGGTGAAGGGGAGGAGGGAGAGGAGGGCGATGAGGGCAAACAACGCGTTGCGTTGGTGAAAGGTGAGCCGTGAAACGCGAGGCAGGCGTCCGGCTACGCGCAGGAGGGCGGCCGCGGTGTTGGGCAGGATAGTGAGGATAGCCAGCGCGGCCAGCAGCAGTTGCCCGGCGCGCGGCAGATAGGTGAAGGGCCACAGCCCCCAGGCGTTGGCCTCGGAAAAACGGGGCGCGGCCAGGTGCAGGCCGACCAAAAGCAGGCAGTAGAGGCGCAGCGCGGCCAGCACGCGGCCGCCGAGGGCTGTGGAGCGGGACATGGGGCGATTGGTTGGTAGTTGCAAAGATTTCGGAAGTAGCCGGCTGCCGCAGCCGGCTACTTCCGAAATCTCAGGCCGCGCGCAGTTGCCGCATGGCCAGCGGCAGGCGGATCAACAGATCGCCGGCCACCGCGCCCGCGTCGCCCAGCTCCTGTCGCGCCAGCTCGCCGGCCAGGCCGTGCAGGTAGCCGCCCACCACGGCCGCCTCGAAGACGCCCAGCCCCTGCGCCAGCGCGCCGGTGATCGCGCCGGCCAGCACATCGCCGCTGCCGGCCGTGGCCAGCGCCGGGTTGGCAAAGGGCAACACCACTGCGCGGCCGTCGGGCGCAGCCACCACCGTGTAGGCGCCCTTGAGCACGATCACGGCCTTCCATTCGGCCGCCTTGGCCCGCGCCAGGCCGAGACGATCAGCCTGCACCGCGCTGGTCGGGCAGCCGCACAGCCGCGCCATCTCGCCGGGGTGCGGCGTCAGGATCGTCTGGGGCGGCAGATGGTCTTGCCAATGCTCGCTTTGGGCCAGCGCGTTGAGCGCGTCGGCGTCGATGACCCAGGGCAGGCGGCGCAGGGCTTCAGGATCGGCGGCGCTGGCGTGCGCCCGTCCCCTGGCCAAAAAGCCCACGGCCGGCCCGGCGTCGGCGGTCGGGCTGGCGCTCTGCTCATGCCGGGCCGGAGCGGTTGGCGCAGGGCCGGGCATGAAGCCAACGGCCGCCCGGCGGCGCTCGCCGATGCCCAGCAGGCGCTGCACGAACTGCACCGCCTCCTTTTCCTGGGTCAGGCCTGGCCCCACCAGCAGCGCATCGTACTCTTCCGCCTTCTCGGCCAGCGTCTTGACAGCCTCGGGGCTGATCACACCCAGCTCCTCCGGCAGGATCAGCCAGGTGGTCTCCAGCGCGGCCGCGGCCAGGATGGGGTGAATGCTGGGGATGACGGCCAACGTGACCAGGCCGGCGCCCACGCGGTAGGCGGCCGCGCCGGCCAGATGGGCCGCGCCGGTGTAGTTGATCGAGCCGGCCGCGGCCAGCGCCCGGCCAAAGACCCCCTTGTGGCCGTCCACCGGCCGCGCGGGCAGCAGGGCCTGGACGAAGGCGGGCGTGGCCAGTTGCACCGCGACCTCCCCGGCCAGATCGGGATCCACGCCGATGTCGGCGACCTCCAGCCGGCCGCAGGCGCCCGGCCCGTCGGCCACGAAATGTCCCACCTTGGGGTTGGCAAAGGTCACAGTCAGGTCCGCCCGCAGGCTGGCCGGGTCCAGCGCGCCCGTGTCGCAGTTGAGCCCGCTGGGGCAGTCCACGGCGATCACCTGGGGCAGGCGGGGGGGGCCAAAAGCCGGCAGGCACAGAAAGTCGAAGTCGGCCACGGGGTGCAGCGCCTGGGCCGCGCTGTGTGCGCTGGAAGGTTCGACGGCCTCCGAGTCGTCCGCGGCCAGCGCTTCCTCCTGCCAGCGGCGGGCCATGCCCTGGCGCACGGCTGCCAGCAGCTCGGCCAGCGGGCCGGCGATGGGCCGCGCCACGCCGGTGCCCAGCAACGCATCGACCACCACGTCGGCCTCCAGCGCCACTCTTTGCAGGCGCTCGAAGCCGGGGTCCTCGTCGGCATGGAAGATGGGCACGCGCAGCCGATGTAGCGCCTCCAGGTTGGCGTCTCCTTCGGCCGGGCGCTGCCAGATGTAGACCATCAGCGGCCGCTGGGGCTGCCATTGGTGCAGATAGCGGGCGGCCACCAGGCCGTCGCCGCCGTTGTTGCCCGGGCCCACCAGCAGCAGTGCGCCGCCCTGGCCGTCCCAGGGGTGCATGTGGCGCACGATGGCCGCGGCCACGGCCCGGCCGGCCAGTTCCATCATGGCGTCGTAGGGATGTCCGGCCGCATCGGAGGCCTGCTCGATGCGGATCATTTCGGCAACGGTTACGATCTTCATCGTTCACCCTTTATCATGCGCTGCGCAAGCCACCAGGCCAGCAGCCCCGTCAGCGCGGCGCAGGCCAGCAGGATGGCAGCGTAGAAAAGCTGGATGGTCGGCGATGTGGATTCGCCGATGGGGTTGAGGGGGTGGCGCAGGACGCCGGTGCGCAGATTGAGCAGCAACACGGCCGCGCCCAACAGCGCGTTGGCCACGGCGCTGAAACGGCGATCGTCGATCAGGTGGCGTACGGCCATCACCAACAGCCCCACGCCGACGATCTGCAAGGTCATGCGGGTGCGCGGCTCGTCAAAAGCGATCCACATCCCCCAGGTGGCGCGTGTGGGGATCACGCTCAGGGCGAAATGCACGATGAAAACGATCATGCCGGCCACCTGTAGCGCGTTGGACCAGCGCAGCAGCGCCGGCTTGGGGCGAACCAGATAGACCAGCGCCAGCAGGCCAGCCAGCATCAGCCCGTAGAGGCCGACGCGGGCCAGCGCGCCGTGCAGATAGATGACCTTGATCAGGTTGCCCAGTTGGCGCTCGGCCGGCGACAGGATCAACAACAGCGCCAGCAGCGCCAGCAGGGCCGCCGTCGCAATCCCCGCGCGTCGCGGGGTCAGCCAGGATGAAGCCGAAGGAGAGGTGATGGATGTGGACATGGTGCCAGTATACCACAGCCGCAGGTGCGCAGCCAAGCAGCCCCGTCGCGCAAAAGCGGCCGCAGTTTGACCATAAGTACGGCGTGGGCTATACTCTGGGGGGATGCGTGAAACGTGAAACGTGAAACGTGATGCGTAACCCGGATCCATTCACCCATTCACCCATTCACCCATTCACCCTGTCACCCTGTCACCCTGTCACCCTGTCACCCTGTCACCCACTCACCCACCATGCTCAGAACCGTCCCAGAAACCATCAACGAAGAAGTCGATCTCTATATTCGCACCTATTATTCCTTGCTGCGCAGCAGCGAGGCGGTGCGGGTGCGTTCGCTGGAGGAGACGCACGCCGGCATGCGCGCCAGCCTGCATCCCCGGGCAGAGGACTCCGATCCCGACGTGCCAGCCCTGGCCTACGCAGCCATGCGCCTGCCTCCTTCCATCTACAAGGTCAAGCGGGTGCTGCTGGGCCAGTCCGAGGAGGTCTTCCTGCGCCGGGCGGGGATCAACATCGACGACTGGCAGCAGGTCTATGCCCCGGCGCGGCGGCGCAAGATGTTTTTCGACGGCCAGGGCCTGCTGGCGGCCTACATCTCCAGCGTCAGCGACATCGACGACTTGATCCCCATTCTGACAGCCTATCAGATCGAATGGAACAAGCTGCATCAGCGTCTGCAGCCGACGGAGATCGGGCTGTGGCTGCGCCAGCAGGTGCGCAAGAAGAAGCTGAGCGACAGCCGGCTGAACAAGATTCGCACCGCGCTGGGGCTCAGCGCCGACGATTTCCGCTGGCTGCAGCGCGTCTGGCAGGATGAGTTTTTCGGGGCAATGCGCAGCCTGGCCACCGAGCCGGCCGATTTGCAGCTCAACCTGCTGGCCGGCTCAGCCGCGGACTATCGCCAGGCGGTGCAGGCCTGGTGGCGTAGCTTGATCACCATCGACGAGCTTGGCCCCATCTATCAGCGCCCGATCTATTTTGTCTCCAGCAACCCCCATGCCCTGCCCAACCTGCTGAATGGCTACGCGCGGCAACACAAAGCCGACGTGTTGGCCTACTTGCAGGCGCACAACCCGGACGATCTGTGGCTCACCTGGCAGACGCTGGAGGAAAAAGGCCATGCCGCCGACCAGGAGAATCTGCTCTACTACTTGCAGCGCAGCTTCCTGGCCCTCCAACCGCAACATGCCCAGGACTATCACCAGCACGAACATCGGCTGGGCATCCACCGCGTGGACCAGCCGCACTATCTGGACGTCAGCGGCCAGGTCATCGAGCTGGCCAAGCTGGACCCGGCCTGCTTTGACCCGCGTCTGGCTATGCCAGGGCTGGAGCGGCTGCGGCAAAGCCAGGCGTTGATCATCAACATCGACTATCCCCTGGGCATGGCGGCCTACCTGGTCTTCTCGCAGCTTTCGTCCGATCTGCCCGACGTGCAGGGGGTCTACATCATGGGCAAGGCAGCCTCGCTCAACGGCCGGGTGGGGGATGTGATGATCCCCAACGTGGTCTACGATGAGCACTCCAAGAACACCTATCTGTTCAGGAACAGCTTCCGGGCCGGCGACGTGCGCCCCTATCTGCTGCACGGCGACGTTTTCGACAATCAGAAGAGCGTCACCGTGCGCGGCACCTTCCTGCAAAATCGCCAGTTCATGCACGTCTTCTACCGGGAGGGCTACACCGACATCGAGATGGAGGCCGGGCCCTATCTGAGCGGCATCTACGAGGACATCTACCCGCAGCGCTACCCGGTCAACGAGATCGTCAATCTGTTCATCAACGCGCCCTACGACATCGGCATCCTGCACTATGCGTCGGACACCCCCTACAGCCGGCGGCAGAGTCTGCTCAGCAAAGGGTTGAGCTACTTCGGCGTCGACGCCACCTACGCCACCAGCATCGCCATCCTGCGGCGGATCATGGAGGCGGAGCTGGCGCGGCTGGGCGGATAACGGAGCTGTCATGCAACCGAGTCAGCTAAACTGGATCGCCAATTTCATCTGGGGCATCGCCGACGACGTGCTGCGCGACCTCTACGTGCGCGGCAAGTACCGCGATGTCATCCTGCCCATGACGGTGTTGCGCCGCCTGGACGCGGTGTTGGAGCCGACCAAACAAACTGTGCTGGCCATGAAAGGGACGCTGGACCAGGCCGGCATCGTCAACCAAAAAGGCGCGCTGCAGCAGGTCGCAGGGCAGGATTTCTACAACACCTCCCGTTTCACCCTGCGCGACCTGCGCGCCCGCGCCAGCCAGCAGCAGTTGCGCGCCGACTTCGAGGCCTATCTGGACGGCTACTCTCCCAATGTCCAGGATATCCTGGAGAACTTCGAGTTTCGCAACCAGATCCCGCGGCTTTCCAAGGCCGACGCGCTGGGCACGCTGATCGAGAAGTTTCTCTCGCCCGACATCAATCTCAGCCCCCACCCGGTGCATCACGGCGACGGCTCAGTCAAGCATCCTGGACTCGACAACCACGCCATGGGCACCATCTTCGAGGAGCTGGTGCGGCGCTTCAACGAGGAGAACAACGAGGAGGCAGGCGAGCACTGGACGCCGCGCGATGCGGTCAGGTTGATGGCGCAGTTGATTTTCCTGCCCATCGCCGACGCCATCGAATCGGGTACCTATCTGCTCTACGACGGCGCGTGCGGCACGGGCGGCATGTTGACCGTGGCTGAGGAGACGTTGCAAGAGCTGGCGGCTGCCCACGGCAAGCAGGTGGCGACGCACCTCTACGGCCAGGAGATCAACGCCGAGACCTACGCTATCTGCAAGGCTGACCTGTTGCTCAAGGGCGAGGGGGACGCGGCCGACAACATCGTCGGTGGCCCGGAGCACTCGACCCTGTCCAACGACGCCTTCCGGGCGAGGGAGTTCAACTTCATGCTCAGCAATCCGCCTTACGGCAAGAGCTGGAAGAGCGACCTGGAGCGCCTGGGCGGCAAGGGCAGCATCAAAGACCCCCGCTTTGTCATTGAGCACGCCGGCGACCCCGAGTATTCGCTGCTGACCCGCTCCAGCGATGGGCAGATGCTCTTTCTGGCCAACATGCTGAGCAAGATGAAGCGCGACACGCCGCTGGGCAGCCGCATCGCCGAGGTGCACAACGGCTCATCGCTCTTCACCGGCGATGCGGGCCAGGGCGAGAGCAACATCCGCCGCTGGATTATCGAGAACGACTGGCTGGAGGCCATCGTGGCGCTGCCGTTGAACATGTTCTACAACACCGGCATCGCCACCTACATCTGGGTGCTGACCAACCGCAAGCCGGCCCACCGCCAGGGCTTCGTGCAGCTCATCGACGCCAGCCAGTGGTACCGGCCGCTGCGTAAGAACCTCGGCAAGAAGAACTGCGAGCTGGGCGACGAGGACATCCAGCGCGTCTGCGATACCTTCCTGTGCTTCGAGGAGAGCCAGCAGTCTAAGATCTTCCCCAACGCGGCCTTCGGTTACTGGAAAGTGACGGTGGAGCGGCCGCTGCGGCTGCAAGGCATCGATCCCGGCCGCGTCTACGCAGCCAAGGAGATCAAGGAGCTGCGGGCCAGCGGTCAGCGGGCCGACGACGCGTCGCCGGTCATTCGCAAGGTTCACAAAGAGGGTACGGCGCCCAATCCCCTGCACGGGCTGTTCTTGCACCTCTCTCCTGCACGGAGAGGGGCCGGGGGTGAGGGCATGGTCGTCGAATACGAGCCGGACCCCGACCTGCGCGACACGGAGCAGATCCCGCTGCTGGAGCCGGGCGGCATCGCTGACTTCCTCAGTCGCGAGGTGCTGCCCCACGCGCCCGACGCCTGGGTCGCGCCCGACAGTATCAAGACCGGCTACGAGATCAGCTTCACCCGCTACTTCTACAAGCCGCAACCGCTGCGCACTCTGGCCGAGATCCGGGCCGACATCCTGGCGCTGGAGCGGGAGACGGAAGGGCTGTTGGATCAGATCTTGGCTGAGGAGCTTGCCGGGTAAGGTATCAACCAAAGGCGCGATTGTCGTAGCAGTGATACGACAATCGCGTTGGATGCATTCTTGTGCCCTGTCTTGCTTGGCGTCAAGACGCTCGATGCCGGTGGGTCGGGCCACAGTTGACGACAGCCTGTGAGCATGTTATGATCCGACCGCAGGTCATTCCCCGCGGCTGGATCAGGAAGGTGACACGATATGGAAACCCAGATCTCCTACCATGCTTCGACACCCGAGCAGACAGTGATCCGCATCATGCGCAAGCTGACGCCTGAGCGAGCGGCTGCGCTGGTGGATTTCGCTCGCTTCCTGGAGTATCGCGCTGCCGAGGGTGCTGGCGGCTGGCCGGAAGCTGACCGTGCGGCTGCTGGCGAGGCTGGCGACCCCGATCAGCGCTGGGACGAGCTGTTGGCCCGACCTGAGGCTAAGGAGGTTATGCGGCAGATGGCGCGCGAGGCGCGCGAGGATTTCTACGCGGGTAGAACCACAGAGATTGTTGACACCGAAGACGGGCGGTTGACGCCAGGATGAGATCGAAGGCGACCCCCAAGTTCTGGCGCTTTTACGGACGGCTGCCAAGGGGATTGCAGCGCCGCGCTCGCAAGGCTTATCGGTTGTGGCAGGTCGATCCAGGCCATCCCAGCTTGCAGTTCAAGCGCGTCGACGACCAGGAGCCAATCTATTCTGTGCGCATCTCTGAGGACCATCGGGCGTTGGGGCTGCTGGAAGGCGACACAGTGATCTGGTACTGGGTCGGCGGCCACGACGAGTACGAAAGGTTGCTGCGGTAACATGACCCCACTCCCCCCCTACCCCGCCTACAAAGACTCCGGCGTGCCCTGGCTGGGGAGGATTCCCGCGCATTGGGATGCAACGATGACCAAACGTCATTACAGCATTCAGTTGGGCAAGATGCTCCAGAACACTCCGAAGTCAAATGACGACAAATCCATTCCTTATCTGAAGGCACAGCATGTGCAGTGGTTTGCGGTAAGGTCCCACGGTTTGCCGCACATGTGGGCATCTCCTGTCGAGATTGAGGGTTATGGCGTTCAAGTCGGCGACCTTCTGGTTTGTGAAGGTGGCGAAGGTGGGCGTAGCGGTCTAGTGAAGAGCATTGGTGGACCAGCTATAATCCAAAACGCGCTCCATCGTGTTCGGCCAAGCTCGTTTTGCCGCAATGACTTTCTACAATATGTTATGAGCACGGTGTCAGCGATTGGTTGGTTTGATGCGCTCAATAACAAAGCAACCATTGCGCATTTTACTTACGAGAAATTTGGCGCACTTGGAATTCCCATTCCGCCACCTCACGAACAACGCGCCATCACCCGCTACCTGGACCACGTCGACCGGCGCATCCGCCGCACCATCCGCGCCAGGCAGAAGCTGATCGCGCTGCTGGAGGAGCAGAAGCAGGCCGTCATCCACCTGGCCGTCACCGGGCAGATCGACGTCCGCACCGGCCGGCCCTACCCGGTCTACAAGCCGTCGGGGGTGGAGTGGCTGGGGGAGGTGCCGGAACATTGGGACACGCGACCAGCGAAGTACTTTTTCCGCGAGGTGGATGAGCGATCGTTGACAGGAGAGGAGGAACTCCTGTCTGTTTCGCACATCACCGGTGTCACGCCGCGGAATCAAAAGACCATCACCATGTTCATGGCCGCATCGTATGTTGGTCACAAGAGATGTCAACCCGGTGATCTGGTCATCAACACCATGTGGGCTTGGATGGGAGCTCTCGGCATAGCAGAGCAAACTGGCTTGGTCAGTCCATCCTACGGCGTTTACAGGCCACTTCACAGCTCAACGCTGCTACCGGAATACGCCGACTGCCTATTGCGAACAAAGCCTTTCGTGGACGAGTACATCTGTCGTTCGACCGGAATCAGGTCATCGCGCCTTCGTCTATACCCCGAACAATTTCTACGCATTCACGTTGTATGCCCTTCCGCCGAAGAACAGCGTTCAATCCTTGATCAAATTGCGACTGGTACGGGCTATCTAAACGCCGCCATCGACCGCACCCAGCGCGAAATCGCCCTCCTGCGTGAATACCGCACCCGCTTGATCGCCGACGTGGTGACGGGCCAGGTGGACGTGCGCGCGGCGGCTGCGCAGTTGCCGGCGGAAGTTGAGGAGACCGATGCGCTGGTTGAGGAGGAAGTGTTCGGCGACGAGGAAGGTGAGGAGCAACCGGACGTTGAAAAGGAGGCGGACGCATGATTGGCAGACGCCCGCCTGAGTACTGGATCAGTCTATTCCATGAGCTGCGCAAGCTGCCCAATGAAACGGAATGGATAGAGTTCAAGCGGAACGATGCTGAGCCGCAGGATATCGGTGAATATCTGTCCGCTCTGGCCAATGCTGCTGCGCTCGATGGCAAACCAAGCGCCTATCTGCTCTGGGGGATTGACGATGCAACGCACGAGGTCGTCGGCACGACATTTGCACCACAGCGGGCCTACGAGAGCAGTTCTCTTTGCCCACCGTCCGCTCACAAGAATGGATCAGACGGATCGGGTGCGCGCCTGTTATTTGCATGCATGTTTGCGCTACGTCAATCGGAACTTTATGACCAATTCCTCATTGCGAGATCGGTTTGGCATCGAATCCAGGAACAGCGCCACGGCTTCGCGGCTGATCAAGGAAGCGATCCAGGCAGACGTTATCCATCCTTATGATGAAACTGCCAGCAAAAAACTCATGAAGTATGTACCTTTCTGGGCATAGACAAACGGATATCTGTCCATTCGCTTAGATTTTTGACCAAATCGGAGATTTTCTGGTAAGCTCAGGGCATGACACCTGAAC
>JACSRL010000545.1 GCA_014879765.1 Anaerolinea sp.
TCACGCATCACGTTTCACGCATCACGCATCACGTTTCACGCATCACGCATCACGTTTCACGCTTCACGTTTCACGCTTCACGCATCACGCATCACGCATCACGCTTCGCGCATCACGCATCACGCATCACGTTTCACGCATCACGTTTCACGTTTCACGCATCACTCCAAAGGCTGCGCGCGTCGGCTTCCACAGCAGATAGATCAGGCCCAGCAGCGGCTGGATCAGGGGGAAATAGCCGTAGTCCTGGCCGAAGTGGCGCCAGGCGGTGCTGCCGATCAGATCGGGCATGATGAAGCTGAGCGCGCCGACGGCCAACACAAGCACCGTCTCCGCGGCCAGCGCGGCGACGGCGATGCGCCACCAACGGGGGGTGCGCTTGAAGAAGCCGACTGCCGCCACCAGATAGAGCACCGCCGTCAACACCGACAGGGCCGGCCCCAGCCTGGCCAGGTCATCGCGCAGAAATAGCTGGTAAAGCCCGCGCGCGCCGGTGGAAAGGGCCAGCAGCGGGTAGGAGATGCCCAGGATGTAGCCGATCAGGCTGATGGCGCGGGCCTTGCGCTCCTGGGGCTGGTCTGCGACGGCTGTGGGGGGAGAGGAATCGAGAGTTGAGTTGGACATGCCTGAATTGTCCCCCACATTGCCCTTTGCGTCAAGATTCGACCTGACCGCTCAGGATTCTGCAAGCAAAGGGGTCGAGCGTCGATTCAGCAACCCCAAATCCGGCGCGGAGTCGAGGCGTTAGTCGGGTTTGATGCGGGCTGTGTCCCGTTGTGCATTCCGCCGCGCCTGTGGTACACTGACGCAGTGCGTGACGGCGCCGCCACGCCCATCTTCAGCCAGGAGTCCCCATGCCCGCCCTGCCAGCCTGTGAACGGACCACCATCCGACGCCTGCTCTCCGAAATGCGACTGCTGCGCGAGGTGTCGCCGGCAGCCATTGACGCGTTGGCGGAGGTCGCCATCTGTCTGCGCTACCTGGAGGGTGCAACAATCTTTCTGGAGGGCGACCCCGCGGCCGGCCTTTTCCTGATCGAGCAGGGCATCGTCAAGGTCAGCCGCCTGTCGCTGGAGGGACGTGAGTACATCATGCACCTGCTGGAACGGGGCGACATCTTCAACGTCGTGGCGGTGCTGGATGGCGGGCCGAACCCGGCCCACGCCAGCGCACGCACGGATGTGGTCGCCTGGCGCATCGACCGGGCCGATGTGCAGCGGCTGGCGCGGGTCTACCCCGACCTGGCCTGGGCGTTCATCGAAAGCCTGGCCGGGCAGGCGCGGCTGTTGGTAGAACTGGTACATGATCTGTCCATGCGCAGCGTGCGCGGCCGGCTGGCCCGCCTGCTGTTGGAGCAGGCGGGCGGCAGTGAAAGCGACGTGGTGCAGCGGCTGCTGACCCAGGAGGAGATGGCCGCGCGGCTGGGCACCGTGCGCGAGATGGTGGGCCGCACGCTGCGCAGCATGGCCAACGACGGTCTGGTGGAGTTCGACCGCCACCGCATTGTGCTCCTTGATCTGCAACGATTGTCTGAAGAGGCGGAGATCTAGCCAGGTCAGGACTTACGCAAAACGTTGGTCGAGTAGGCCGTGCGGGTTTCAATGCGCCAGATCTGGGGCA
>JACSRL010000837.1 GCA_014879765.1 Anaerolinea sp.
ACAGCATCCAGCCGGGCGAGAACCTGTTCATCATCGCGGCCAAATACGACGTTTCGCACGATCTGCTGCGCGATGTCAACGGCATCGAGAACGAGCGCGCCTTGCAGGTCGGCCAGAAGCTGTTGATCCCGGTGGCCGGCTGGGGCGGCCCGGCTGAGCCCACGCCCACCGTCACTCCCACCCCCTGGCCGGCGCAGGTGGAAAACGTCTACTTCCACCCCAGCCCGCTGGGCGAGCTGACCGTGCTGGGCGAGGTGGTCAACGCCGGCGCCGTCGATCTGGAGCGGGTGGTGGCGCAGATCGCGCTCTACGACGAAGCCGACCGCCTGCTGGCCAGCCAGTCAACGACGGTCGCGCTGGATGTGCTGGCGCCGGGGCAGCGCTCCCCCTTCGCCGTGCTCTTTACCCAGGCGCCGGAGCGCTATGCCAGCTATCAGGCCACGGTGCTGTCGGCCGTGCCGGCCTACGTGGGCACCCGGCAGCGCGAGCTGGAGCCGGTGGATGTGACGCTGGATCAGAGCACGGCCGGCCTGGCCCGGCTTTCAGGTCGGGTGCGCAACACCGGCGCCGTGGAGGCCTTCGACGTGAGCGTGGTGGCCACCCTGTACGATCCTTTGGGCCGGGTGGTGGGCACACGCAGCATGGCCACCGACCCGCCGGTGATTGCCTTTGGCGGCGGAGAGGCCGCGTTTCAGATCGAGCTTGTCCCGGCCGGGCCGGTAGCCAGCTACACGGTCCAGGTTCAGGGGCGCCGTTTGCCATGAGTAAGGACTCTATGAACCAAGCAGATCATATCGAACTCCCCGTGCGGGTCCGATTCTTGCGCCATCTCGCCTGGCTGGTGCTGCGCCTGCTCACCCGCCTTGAGGTGTACGGCGTCGAGAAGATCCCGGCCACCGGCGCCACCTTGATGATCATGAACCATCTGCACTGGCTGGATCCGATCATCGGCGTGGCGGTCATCCAACGCCCCGCGGTGATGTTCACGGCTGAGAAATGGGAGCACAGGCCGGTGATCGGCAGCGTGTTGCGCTGGTCGCAGCGGGTCATCTTCGTCGTGCGCGGCGAGCTGGATCGACGCGCCCTGAGCCAGGCGCTGGAGGTGCTGGAACGGGGCGAGATGCTGGGCGTGGCGCCGGAGGGAACGCGCAGCAAAACCGGCGCCTTGCTGCAGGCGCACGACGGCGCGGCCTACCTGGTGAGCCGCACCGGCGCCACCGTGGCGCCGGTGGTGGCCTATGGCCAGGAGCAGGCCGAGCGCCAGTGGAAGCGGCTGCGCCGGCCGCACATCGTCGTGCGCGTGGGGGAGCCTTTCCGCTTTGAGGACACCCCCAACAAGGCCCGCAGCCGCGATCTGCCCCCCTACACCGAGGAGATGATGCGGCGTCTGGCGGAATTGCTGCCCCCCGGCTACCGCGGCGTCTACGGCGACCAGGAAAGTTAGTTAGGCGCTTTCACGAAAACGACGATCCACGGCAAACTATGCAGCCGGCGGGTGTGAGCACATGGGGCATCAGTAAGTTGCTGTCCAAGAAAACACGGTGGGCTGGCTCGGTCGGAGACCGGCCAGAGCATGAGGTGGGCTGGCTCGGTCGGAGACCGGCCAGAG
>JACSRL010000016.1 GCA_014879765.1 Anaerolinea sp.
TCCATCCCGGCCGCCTCGGCCATGTCCTTGATGGTGGGCAACTGCTGCAGGCGCTCCACCGTCACCAGCCCGCTGAGCAGCAACTGCAGCTCGTAGATCTCGTGAACGGCCGACTGCAGGTAGAAGGTGGCCTTGGCCGGGTCGATGCCGATGGCCAACTGGTCCAGCACCATGGCGCGCGCGTTGTCGGCGATGGCCAGGATGTCCTCCTTGCTGTTCTTGGTGGTCAGCATGTGCAGGTCGGCCACCAGGAAGAAGCATTCGTATTGATCTTGCAGCGCCAGCCGGTGCCGGTGGCTGCCGATGTAGTGGCCCAGATGTAATTTACCCGTGGGCCGGTCGCCGGTGAGTATGCGTTTTTGTGTCATTTCTGTTGCTCCAAGGGTGGTTGTGGAATGATGAATGATGAACGATGAATGATGAATCCGGAGGAGAGTCGTGTGCAAGGGCGGTTTCGGGATTCACCGTTTATCGTTCATCGTTCATCAATCCTCGCTCCGCCACCGCCACCGCCACGGCCAGCGCGCGGGCCTTGTTCATGGTCTCACGCCACTCGTAGGCCGGGTCGCTGTCGGCCACGATGCCCGCGCCGGCCTGCAGGGTGCAGGTCTGGCCGCGCATGACGATGGTGCGGATGGTGATGCAGGTGTCCATGGCGCCGTCGTAGCCGATGTAGCCCACGCAGCCGGCGTAGGGGCCGCGCCGCGTGCCCTCCAGCGCCTCGATGATCTCCATGGCCCGCACCTTGGGCGCGCCGCTGACGGTGCCGGCCGGGAAGGTGGCGCGCAGCAGGTCGAAGGCGTCGAACTCCGGCCGGAGCTGGCCCACCACGTCTGAGACGATGTGCATCACGTGGCTGTAGCGCTCCACGGCCATCAACGTGGGGGTGTGGACGCTGCCATACTCGCACACCCGGCCCAGGTCGTTGCGTCCCAGGTCCACCAGCATGACGTGCTCGGCCCGTTCCTTGGGATCGGCCAGCAGCTCGGCCGCCAGGCGTGCATCCTCCTCGGGCGTCTCGCCGCGCCAGCGGGTGCCGGCGATGGGCCGCAGCAGCGCCTTGCCCGCGCTGGCGTCCAGCCGCACGTGGATCTCCGGGCTGGAGCCGATCAGGCGCAGCGGTTGGCCGCCCGCGTCGTCCGGCAGCTCCAGGAAATACATGTAGGGGCTGGGGTTGGTCATGCGCAGCGCGCGGTAGATGGTGAACGGGTCGGCCATGGTCTGGCGGCTGAGCCGTTGGCTGAGCACCGCCTGGAAGATGTCGCCGGCGGCAATGTGCGCCTTGGCCTGTTGGACCATGTCGGCGAAGCGCTCCTCGCTGACATTGCTCTGCCACTCGGCGTTATCCGGCACGCGCGGCGTCTCAGGGAGGATCAGCGGCCGGCGCAGGCGAGCCACAATCTGATCGATGCGGGCGATGGCGTCGGCGTAGGCCGCGGTGGTGTCGCCCTCCAGCCGGCAGTTGGCCAGCACCAGCAGCCGGTGGCGCACGTGGTCGAAGATCACCAGGTTGTCGGCCAGCAGGAAGACGAAGTCAGGCAGGCCCAGATCGTCGCTGGCCGTGGCCGGCAGCCGCTCCACGAAGCGCACCCAGTCGTAGCTCAG
>JACSRL010000015.1 GCA_014879765.1 Anaerolinea sp.
AGATGTGTATAAGAGACAGGGTGACGGGGGTGAGGGGGTGTGTAGGGATTGACATTTGGTGGCTGCTCGGCTACAATGCTGGCAGTAGTTTGTACCCCCGTCGTTTGGAGCGGAAGGCCGCTCCGACCATTGGCAATCGCCCGCTGCCAGTGCTGAATTCCCCCCCTCTGGAAAGGAGCCAATCTGATGCAACTGGTGATCAAGGGCCGCAACATGGAAGTCAACGATCGGCTCAGGGAGTATGTGGAAAAGAAGATCGGCAAGATGACCAAGTACCTGCCTGACGTGCAGGAAATTCGCGTCGAGCTGGCCGAAGAGAAGAGCCGCAAGACCAGTGAACGCGAGGTCGTACAGGTGACCATGCGCAGCAACGGCATGTTGTTGCGCGCCGAAGAGCGCAACAGTGACATCTACGCCGCCATCGATGCCGTTGCGGACAAGTTGCACGGCCAGATCAACCGCTTCAAGGGCAAGAAACGCCGCAAGATGGAGCGCGCCCAGGTGGCGGCCGTCGAGGCGCTGGAGACCGAGTTCATCAGCTCGGCTCTGGAGCCGGTGGCGGAAGAGGAAGGTCTGTTCGAAGGCCGGATCGTGCGCACCAAGCGTTTCTCCATGACACCGATGAACGAGGAGGAAGCCATCGATCAGATGGAACTGCTGGGCCACGATTTCTTTATCTTCTACAACGCGGCCATCGACGGCGTCAACGTGCTCTACCGGCGCTCCGATGGCAACTACGGGCTCTTGCAGCCTGAGCTGGCCTGAGCCGCCGGGCGCGCCCAGCGCGCCGCGCCACACGTCTGAATAACCACAGGCCAGGGTGCATTCCCTGGCCTGTGCGCGTGGCGACCACCCCCCGCCCAACCGCTCGGGCCGGTCTCCGACCGAGCCCGCCGATTTTTCCCAGGGTTGCGCCCTGCACCCCCCCTTCGGAGGTCTTGCCGCGTGAAGCAGATCCTATTCGTATGCACAGCCAACGTCTGCCGCTCCCCCATGGCCATGGGCCTGCTGCGGGAGCGACTGCGCCAGGGCGGTCTGGCTGACCAGGTCACGGTCAGCTCGGCCGGCGTCTATGGCATGGATGGCAGCCCGGCCAGCCAGCCTGGCGTCGAAGTGCTGGCCGAGCGCGGCATCGACATCAGCGACCACCGCGCGCACACGGTGGCCGAACGCGAGATCGCCGCGGCCGACCTGGTGCTGGTGATGGAGGAAGCGCATCGCCGCACGCTGTTCTACAACTATCCTCACCTGCTGGGCAAGATCTTCCTGCTCAGCGAGATGGCCGGCGCCTACGGCGACATCAAAGACCCCTATCGCAAGCCCAAAGAGGAATATGAGCGCACGGTCGATGAGCTGACCGCGCTGATCGAACAGGGCTACCCCGCTATTCTGAAGCGGCTGCGCCTCGAGCAGCCGGGCAATCGGTAGAACGGGTCTGGAACCAGCGTTGTGTCAACCGTCAGTCGAGGAGCAGGCATCCCCAGATGCCTGGTTCGCATCTGAGGATGCGAACTCCGCGAAGGGGTTTGCGTCTGAGAATGCGAACTCCGCGAAGGGGT
>JACSRL010000014.1 GCA_014879765.1 Anaerolinea sp.
GCCTCTGCCCGCGTCGGCGCCAGATCGCCGTCCGGAGTCCACAGGCGCAGCCAGGTGGTGGTGAGCCGGTTGAACTCGCCTACCCAGCAGCCCAGCCAAAGATCGAGCTGCTCGCTCCAGAGCGTCTCATCCAGGTCGGCCGGAATCGGGGCATAGCGGTCTCCCACCAGACGCCAGCCCCGCAGTTGCTGGCTATTGGGGTCGTAGCAGAAATATTCGGGCGTGCGGAAGGTCTTCTCGTAGAGGTGTTTCTTGTCCTTCAGGTCGACGGCGATGGTGGAAGGGGAAGAGAGCTCGATGATCACGTTGGGATAGCGGCCCTCTTCCTCCCAAACCAGCCAGGCATCCCGGTCTTTCGTCCCGTCCACATCCTTGACCACGAACACGTCAGGCCCGCGGTAATCGCGATTGAGCGCCTGTTTCGAGCTAAAGTAGATGAACATGTTGCCGCCCGCGAAGTAATCGGTGCGGCCGCGCCAGTGCCAGTGCAGCGAATCGATCAGCAAGTTCATCTGCAAACGGTGCCAGTTTGTCTCCAAGGGTACACCATCCTCCGTGGGCAGATCAGTCGGCGGCATGCGGATGTCCAGCACGGGCGGTTCCAGGGTAGTTACAGGTGTTGTCAACATCTCACGTCACTCACTCCATTTCAATGCGCTGGGACGACAACGACGTCGGCGGTCATCACGATGCACAGGACGCGCATTATACGGCCATCTGCGCCCTGCGCCAAGCGGCTGGCGCTTCTTCTTGTCCGCTACTCTACCTCCGCCAGATGCTCGACGCGGTTCTGGAAGTGTAGACGCCAGGTCTCGCGGCGGGGCAGCTCGACATACTCGAAGTGGCTGATGCCGGTGTTGGTGTTCCAGATCTCCGTGCGCCGCCAGGGGCCGATGTTGAAGATGTGGTCGAAGGCCGCCTCCACCACGCCGCCGTGGCAGACGGCCACGATGGTCTTGCCGCGGCAGCACTCCACCAGCTCCTCGATGAACAGGCCGACGCGGGTGCGGAAGTGCATGAAGGTCTCGCCGCCGGGGGTCATGGGGGTGGTGGTGGCAAAGGGCCGCTCGCTGGACCAATAGTCCGCATAGGCGGTGGGCAGCTCGTTGGGCGGCCAGGGGCTGTGGTCAAAACGGTTGTTGCCGATCTCGCGCAGGCGGTCATCCCAGCGTACTTCGGCGTGGTAGGCCTGGGCCAGTGGCGCGACGGTCTCGCGCGCCCGCTGCATGGTGCTGGCGTAGAGCGTATCGAAGGCCGGCAGGCGGCTGGGCAGCCAGGCGGCCAGCGCCTCCGCCTGGCGCTTGCCCAGGTCGGTCAGGCCAGCGTCCAGGTTGCCCCCTGCCCAGTCTTGCAGGTTGACAAAGCTCTGGCCGTGGCGGATCAAATACAAGTGCATTGCTAAACCTCACATGCCCCAAACGGTGATGGGGGCGTTACGAATGTGTTCCTGGCGCTGGAAGATCTTCTCTTCCCAGGCCTTGCCCGGCGTGCGGTCGAAGATCACCAGGTGGCCCTCCGGCGCGTCGGTGGCGTCCATGTAGGCCCAGGTCTGCTCCAAACCCTCGCCGATCGTCTGCTTCAGCGACCTGTAGA
>JACSRL010000198.1 GCA_014879765.1 Anaerolinea sp.
CAAAGAACTCCTCAAAGAACTCCTCAAAGAACTCCTCAAAGAACTCCTCAAAGAACTCCTCAAAGAACTGGGCCTACGGGCTTTGCACGACGAAGAAGGCCGTCTCACCCGGCCGCGGCCCCAGTGCGGTGGTGACGCTGCCCGGCAGGCGCTGCTGGATCTCTGACAGCAGCGATTGGCGCGGCTGGGGCACGATCCAGACCGCGCCCTCTTGCAGGCAGGCCGAGGGATAGTCGGCGATGCGCCCCTCTGCGTTCAGCGTGACCGCGTAGCCCGGCCGCTGGCCCAGGAAGAAGGCGATCTCCCGCTCCTCCGGCCCGTGGATCCAGCCGCTGTCGTCGTCGGGCACGATGCAGAGCGCGGCCTCGGGGGGCAGGGCGGCGGCCAGCCGGCCCACCAGCGCGCGCGGCCGGCCGTTGTGTGCGGCAAATTGATAGTAGAGCGTCCAGTTGAGCAGGCCCACGTAGAGCAGCCCTCCCACCACGATGATGGCCACGATGCGGCCGGTCTCCTGCCCGAAGGCGTCGGTGGCCGCCTGCCAGGCGCGATCCACCGCCAGGCCGGCCAGTCCCATGGCCGGCGCCAGCACGAAAACCAGCCGCGGCCAGAAGGGGGGATTGTCGGTCAGGATGCTGCCCACCACGATCACCGTGAACAGGGCGATGGCCAGCAGCGCGGCCGCCCAGCGCCGCAGATGGGCCAGCGCGTAGGCCGCGCCCAGCGCTGCCAGCGGCCCGCTGATGGCATCCACCAGCGGCCGGGGGAAGCCGAACTGCGTGCTGCTGTCGATGGCCAGGTTGAACATCAGCAGGCTGCGCCGCACCTGTTCGGCCATGATCTGGCCCACCGTCTCGACGCCGTATTTGTAGCGGGAGTGCTCCAGCACCGGCGGGTTGAAGACCCACACCTCGCGCGAGCGTTGCAGCCAGCCGGCCGGCTCCAGCAGGAAGAAGGGCAGCATCGGCCCCAGGCCGATGGCCGCGCCCAGCGCCAGCCAGAGCAGCCCGCGGCGGTTGGCCCACAGCAGGCGGCGCTCCACCAGCAGCAGGTAGAGCAGGAACAGCGCCACCACCACCAGAATCACCCGACCGGAGTAGTACATCAGGCTGGCGCCGGCCAGCAGCAGCCCGCTGAGCAGAAAGGGCAGGCTCTGGCGGCGGCGCAGCCCCATGGCCAGCATGGCCAGGGCCCAGACCGCAAAGGGCACGGGATCCATGTATTCGGCGATGCGGCTGAAATGGATGTGGGTGTAGGAGACGGCCAGCAGCGCGGCGCCGATCAGCGCCACGCGGCGGCCCAGCGTCTCGTTCAGCCAGACGTACAGCCCCCAGACGCTCAGCACGCCCCCCAGCGCCGAGGCCAGCCCCAGCCCCAGCGCGCCGCTGTCGCCGGAGAGGCGCATCATGGCCGCGGCCGGCAGAAAACCGGTCATGGGGATATCGGCCCAGCCCAGCGCCACGATGCCGTCGACGCGGCCGGCCAGCAGCGCCAGCGCCTGCAGGCCGTGGGAAGCCATGTCGCCGTGCAGGTCCTGTGGCAGCTCGCCCAGCCGATAGAGGCGCAGCCCCGCGGCCGCCAGCAGCAGCAGCAGC
>JACSRL010000013.1 GCA_014879765.1 Anaerolinea sp.
ACTCCGCGGGGTTGGGCGGCGCTGTCGGTCGTTCGCATCTGAGGATGCGAACTCCGCGGGGTTGGGCGGAAGTCAGGCGATCGAGCGTTCGAGGATGGCGAACTGGCGCACCTGGCGGAAGCCGGCCTGTTGGTAGACGCGGGCGGCGTTGCGGCCGGTCCAGAGGAACCAGGCGCAGTGGAAACCCTTGGCCAGCATGGCGTCCAGGCAGCGGAAGAGCAGCAGCCGGCCGATGCCGCGGCCGCGCAGGGCCGGATCGACGCCGAAGGGGCCGAAGCGCTCGCGCCGCTGCTGGCAATAGCCCACGATCTCCGCGCCGCGCGTCGCCACCAGGAAGCAGAGCTCGTCGGAGCCGGGGCCGAACTGCTGCAGCAGAAGCTCCTGGGCGAAGCGGAACCAGTCCCAGCCGAAATGCCGGACGATGAAGGGCATCAACGCCGGCAGATCGGCCGCCTGCACCGGCCGGACGGCGATTCCCTGCTGCGCCAGCTCAGCCTCCAGCGCGGCGACCTCAGGCGGAACCTGGAAGCCGGTCAGATCGACCTGCATGGAGATCGGCTGCGAGATCACCTGCCAGCCGCTGCCTTGCAGAAAGGCCAGCGCGGCTGGGTAGGCCGCCACATCGACGCCCGGCGTGAAGTAGTTGGGCGTGTAGGGCGAGATCCGCACGCGCTGGCGGCCCTGGCTGGCCAGCCGGCTCAGCGCGGCCGTGAAAAGCTGGCGGCCGACCCCCTGCCGCTGCCATTGGCTGCGCACGCCGAAGGCGGTGATCCAGGCCAGCTCCGGCTCCATGCCCTGGCCCAGCAGCGGCGTCTGGCGGGCAATGGAGAGCAAAAAGCCGGCCAGACGGCCCCCGGCTTCGGCCAGCAGCAGGCCGGCCGGGTCGAAGTTGGCGTCCAGCAGCACCTGGCAGCGAAAGCGCGCCGCGTCGATGCGGTCGTGGGTCAGCGTCTCGTTCCACAGCGCCAGCAGCGCGGCCTCGTCCGCGCCGCGGTAGGGGCGGATCGTGACGTGCTCAGCCATACAACAGATAGCGCTGGCGAATCTCGGCGAAGCGGGCCAGCTCCGCGGCCCAGTCGGCGGCCAGCGCGGCCACCGACCGGCCGGCGCTCAGCCCCTCACGCAGCGCCGGGCCGCCGGCCAGCAGGTCGAAGTGAGGGGGGTGGCCTTCCCAACTGGTGGGCAGGAAGTGGAAGCGATCGGGAGCCTGGGCGCGGCAGCGCTCGATGACAGCCAATCCCGTCTCCACTGCCCGCCGCCGCCGCCGGTCGGTGACGTGAAGCTGGACCCCCTGGCACATCAGCCCGGCGTGCTTGCTGGCCGAAGGTTCGAAGTGAATCGGGCGAAAGCGCACGCCGGGCAGGTCCAGCCCATTCAGCGCCTGCGCCAGCGCGTAGCCATCCAGCCAGGGCGCGCCGCACACCTCGAAGGGCAATGCCGTGCCGCGGCCCTCGCTCAGGTTGCTGCCCTCGATAAAGCACTGGCCGGGATAGACTGTCGCTGTGCTGAGATGGGGCATGGCCGGCGAGGTGGCCACCCAGGGCAGCCCCGTCTCGTCGAACCACTGATCGCGCCGCCAGCCCTGCATGGCC
>JACSRL010000012.1 GCA_014879765.1 Anaerolinea sp.
AAGGGGTTTGCGTCTGAGAATGCGAACTCCGCGAAGGGGTTTGCGTCTGAGGATGCGAACTCCGCGAAGAACTCTGCAGTGCAGGATTGGCGTTGTGCCAGACCGCGGCTACGATTCTGCGGCGCGGCGCGGCCGTCCCTCTTTTGACAGCACCCAGTAGGGATACGCGCCGTAGTAGTATGCCAGCAGCAGGCAGAGCTTCAGGCCGTGCCACCCGTCCTTGTAGCCTTGCAGGGTGAGGTAGCGGCGGCGGAACTCGCGCAGCGGCTGGAGGATAAAGTTGTGCGGGCGGGGACGGATGCCGCGCTCGGCCAGGATGCGCGCCTCGTAGGCGGCATAGCGGCGCTGCTTGGCGTGAAACTGCGCCCAGGTGTCGTAGTTGTAGTGGATCAGGGGATTCTGCAGGTTGCCGCTGGGGCCATCCAGCAGCACCACCTCATGCACCGGCCGCTCCAGGTCGTAGCGCGCCCGGTCGATGCGCATCAGACGCAGTTGATAGTCGGGGAAGAAGCCGCCGTAGTTCACCCGCTGGCCGACGATGATGTTCCAGCGCGGCACGCCCCAGCCCACCTCCGGCCGTTCGGCGATCACCTGGCGGATCTCGGCGGCCAACTCCGGCGTGGCCCGCTCGTCCGCGTCCACGAAGAAGGCCCAGTCTGCGCCCAGCGCGGCGGCCTGCTCCAGCGCGGCGTTGCGCTGGCGCGCCCAGCCGTCGAAGGGCCGCTGGCTCACCTGCGCGCCGGCCGCGCGCGCCAGCTCCACCGTGCCGTCGTCGCTGTAGGAGTCGGACACCAGCACGCCATCGGCCCAGCGCACACTGTCGATGCAGGCGGCGATGTGGCGGGCCTCGTTTTTGGTCAGGATGATAGCAAACAGGGTCATGGCAACAGCGCCTCCACGGCGCGGTAGGCAGCGAGTCGCTGGTCCAGATCCGGCGGGTTTTGCCGTCGGGCGCGGCGCGCTTCGGCGCGCAAGCCCGCACGTATCAGCCCGGCAGCAGCCCGGTTGAACAACGGGCCGTGGTAGCGTTCGAAATAGCGCAGCCGGCTCTGCCACAGGGCCACAAAAGAGCGGCTGCGGAACTGGCTGCTGCTGGCGCCGGCCACGTGCACGACGCGCGCGCCCGGCACGCAGTGGACAGACCAGCCCGCCCGCTGCGCGCGGCGCTGCCAGTCCATCTCCTCGCAGTACATGAAATAGCTCTCGTCCAGCAGTCCCACCTGGCGCAGGGTCTCGCCGCGCGCCATCAACGTGGCGCCCAGCACAAAGTCCACGGGGAAGGGCTGGCCCGCAGCAACCAACCGATGGCTGTAGCGGCCGTTGAGACGCGAGTCGAGCACCGGCTGGTTCAACCGGCCAGGCGGCGGGAAGAAGTCCAGGCCGAGCTGGGCCAGGCCGGGGAAACGAAATGCGCCGTGCTGAAAGCTGCCGTCGGCATAAGAAAGCTGCGCGCCGCACGCGCCGGCCTGCGTCGTCTCGTCGAGAAAACGCACCAACTGCGCCGGCGCGTCGCCCTGCACCACCGTGTCGGGGTTGAGCAGCCAGACATGGCGCGGTTGCGTTGCGCTGCGCGGCAGGCCGGCCGCCCAG
>JACSRL010000011.1 GCA_014879765.1 Anaerolinea sp.
GTCGCAGTTCGACGAGGGGTGCACGGCCAGGAATCATGAGCGGCGAGTCTGTGAAGACTCGCCGCTTTGATTCTGGCAGATGCCTGGTATACTACGTGTCGGGCCGGGCTGGTTCGGCGGCGCGCAACAGGAACAACCCGAGTAACAGGAACGACAACAACGGGTTTCGGGTGTTGGTCGTCCACATAGCGCAGATAGGCGCGGCAGCGCAGCTCGCGCTTGACGAAGTGGTCGAGCTGGTTGAGGTAGACATTGGCCCAGAACTGGCTGGTCAGGTTGCCGATGGGCAGGCCGCGCGGCCGGGCCGCAGCCAGCAGATCGTCGCCGGGGAAGTAGACCATGTCGTAGGCCTCGCTCAGCACGCCGCGGCCGCTGTCCAGAATCGTCTGGCACAGCGTTAGCGTGTCGGGATCGACAATGACCCGGCCGATGGCACCCATCAGCAGCGCGTGATCGACGGCCGGGAAGAACTGCACCGCGTCCGGCCTTGCCCAGCAGTTGGTCCAGGATTTTTGCCCCGATGATGGTCGAAAGTGGTTCGGTCACGATTCCTCCTGGCAAAGAATGTTGTAGAGGCGTGCTGCTTAGGCGTCGAATTCCAGGGTCATCTTCCGCAGATTGATCATAGCGCCCGCACGGAGCAGGAAGTCCATGCCCAGGATCCCGTTGATATCGCGCGCATAGTCCATGCCGCCCACATCGATGCTGAAACGGTCGATGGTTGCGCCGCCCACCTTGAGGCTGTCCAGGTTACGCATGAAAACTGATTCTACTCCGCCCACGCTGTAGATGTTGTGTATTCGATCACTGGCTTCGGGGATGATGCCGACCTGCTCCACATAGTCCACAGACAGCAGCGTCGTGGCCGATCCGGTGTCGAGGATGACTCTGGGAACGTCCAAGGCCGCGCCTCGATAGACAATCTCGATACTGACGTGGGCCAGATTATGCTCCAGATAGAACTGCATGTTGCCTCCACACGCTGACTGAAGGGCTTTCCACGATGTCCAGCTCCTTGCGACTGGTGTGGACAAAGTAGAACTCTCGCAGTGGATATTGATGATGCAACTGGCGGTAGCAGTTCATGGCAGCTTTGCCGTCGGAGCATATCTCGATCACTGCGATCCGATCCAGGACGCGTTGCCTGACTGAAAAATCGCTGGCCTGAAAATCGCTTGAATCGGTCTCTGCCCGTGCCCGCCCGTTTTCATCCAGAGTTGCGCGTTCAGCGTATGGACGGCTCTCCCGTGTATGGGCCTCCAGCGCCTCGATAACGAGCCACTGGTCAGGGTAAGCCGCTCGCACTTGTGACCATTGCATGGTTGCCTCCTGAGCATCGACGCCGATGATCTGCTTTCTGAACGTTGTGATGACGGCATTCTAGCATCATGTTGTCTTGTGGGCAAGAGACCTTCCCTGTGCAATGGCTATCGCACATCGATCTCTCGCACCCTATAGAAATCCCGCTTTGCCAGCCCCAACAGCCCGCCGTCAGTCGTCAGCCGCTCTCCATCGGCCACGCGGTACAGCCCCACGATCAGCTTGTACTGGCCTGGCGCTGCGGCGACGGGCACGGGCAGCGTATGCC
>JACSRL010000206.1 GCA_014879765.1 Anaerolinea sp.
GGTGGGCCACAGCGAGACGCCGGGCATCAGCCGCATGACCTTCGTGGTGGACGGCGATGAGCGCATGGTGGACCAGGCGGTCAAGCAGTTGGAGAAACAGATCGACGTGACGCGTGTCGAGGATGTGACCGATCAGCCGGTGGTGGTGCGTGAGCTGGCGCTGGTGCGGGTGCGCACTGACAGCCAGACCCGCGCCGAGATCATGCAGATCGTCGATGTCTATCGCGCTCAGATCGTGGACATCGCCCTGGATTCGCTGATCATTCAGGTGGTGGGCGCCGAGGAGCGCATCGACAGCCTGATCGATCTGCTGGGCCACTACGGCATCCGCGAGATGGTGCGCACCGGCCGCGTTGCCATCACCCGCGGCCGCGCCACCCTGCACCCCACCCACACCTCCAACGGCGCCGGCAAGACCAATGGCCGAAAGATGGGCATATAGAACGATGAGCGATGAACGATGAACGATGAATCCGGACTCCGGATTCCGGATTCATCGTTCATCGTTCATACTTCATCCTTCAAGGAGCATTTATGGCAACCCTTTTTTATGAGAAAGACGCAGATCTGAGCCGCCTGAGCGGCCGCAAGGTGGCAGTAATCGGCTATGGCAGCCAGGGCCATGCCCATGCGCTGAACATGAAGGACAGCGGCGTGGACGTGATCGTTGGGCTGTACCCCGATTCGCCGAGCTGGAGCAAGGCCGAGACGGCCGGTTTGACGGTCAGGTCGGTGGATGAGGCCGCGGCCGAGGCTGATGTGATCATGGTGGTCATTCCCGACACCATCCAGGCCCGGGTCTACAAGGCGAGCATCGAGCCGCACCTGGCGCCCGGCAAGACGCTGATGTTCGCCCACGGCTTCAACATCCGCTACGGCCAGATCACCCCGCCCCCCTTCGTGGATGTCAGCATGATCGCGCCCAAGGCGCCCGGCCACCGCGTGCGCGAGGTCTTCAAGGATGGCCAGGGGACGCCGGGGCTGGTGGCCGTCCATCAGGACGCCAGCGGCCATGCCTGGCAGGATGCCATCGCCTATGGCGCGGCCATCGGCTGCGCGCGCGCCGGCCTGCTCAAGACCACCTTCACCGAGGAAACCGAGACCGACCTCTTCGGTGAGCAGGCGGTGCTGTGCGGCGGCGTCAGCGAGCTGGTCAAGGCTGCTTTCTACACCCTGGTGAACGCCGGCTACCAGCCGGAGGTGGCCTATTTCGAGTGCATGCACGAGCTCAAGCTGATCGTGGACCTCTTCTACCGCGGCGGGCTGAGCTATATGCGCTACTCGGTCAGCGACACGGCCGAGCACGGCGACTACCACAGCGGCCCCAAAGTGGTCACCGACGAGACCCGCCAGGCGATGAAGGGCATTCTGGCCGACATCCAGAGCGGCGCCTACGCCGAGGAGTGGATCGAGGAAAACGCCAAGGGCCGTCCCTGGTTCGACGCCGTGCGCGCCCAGGAGCGCGACCAGCAGATCGAGCAGGTCGGCCGCCAGTTGCGGGCCATGATGCCGTGGCTGGAGCCGGTGGTTGTGGAATGACAGGATGACAGGGTGACAAGGTGACAAGGTGACAGGGTGACAGGGTGA
>JACSRL010000289.1 GCA_014879765.1 Anaerolinea sp.
GCCGGTCTCCTGACCGTGCCCCCCGCACCCTGGACACCACAGCTCGGGCCGGTCTCCTGACCGTGCCCCGCACCCTGGACACCACTGCTCGGGCCGGTCTCCGACCGTGCCCGTCCGGTGCGGCGGGCACGGTCGGAGACCGGCCCGAGCAAAGCAGGGTTAGCGCCCTAAAATCTCACGCAGCGCGGCCAGCAGCATGGCCACATTCTTGCGCTGTGATGAGTAGCCCATCAGGCCTACGCGCCAGACCTGGCCCTTGAGCGCGCCCAGGCCGCCGCCGACCTCGACGTTGTAGCGCTCCAACAGAGTCTTGCGCACGGCTGCCTCATCCACACCGGCCGGCACGCGCACGGTGGTCAGGGTCGGCAGCCGGTGTTGCGGCTCCACGTGCAGGCTGAGATCCAGCTCCTCCAGCCCGGCCCATAACAGCTCGGCGTGGGCACGGTGACGGGCGAAGCGGGCCTCCAGCCCCTCCTCCTGGATCATGCGCAGCGCCTCACGCAGGGCATAGTTCATGTTGATGGGGGCGGTGTGGTGATAGGCGCGGGCCGGGCCCCAGTACTGCGCCAGGGTGGTCAGATCCAGATACCAGTTGGCAACTTTCGTGGCCCGCCTCTCCAGGGCCGCACGGGCGCGCGGGCCGACGGTCAACGGCGCCAGCCCAGGGGGTGCGCCGATGCACTTCTGCGTGCCGCTGTAGGCGATGTCCACGCCCCAAGCGTCGATCTGCACCGGCAGGCCGCCCAGCGAGGTGACGCAGTCGGCCAGCAGCAGGCCGCCGTGGCGGTGGACGATCCCGGCGATATCGGCCAGCGGCTGCAAGGCGCCGGTGGAGGTTTCGGCATGCACCAGCGCGACCAGTTTGGCCGGCTGGGCTGCCAGCGCCTGCTCGATCTCCTCCGGGGTGAAGACCAGGCCCCAGGGACGCTCCAGCCGGCGCACCTGAGCGCCGTAGCGTTCAGCCATGTCCACCATGCGCTGGCTGAAATAGCCGCTGACGCCGACCAGCACCGAATCGCCCGGCTCGACGAAATTGGCAAAGGCGGCCTCCATGCCGGCCGTGCCGGTGCCGGAGATGGCAATGGTCAATTCGTTCTCGGTTTGGAAGACAAAGCGCAGCAGATCCTGCACTTCGTCCATCAAATTGAGGAACTGCGGGTCGAGATGGCCCACAGGCGGATAGGCCAGCGTCTGCAAGACGCGCGGATGCACATCGCTGGGGCCGGGGCCCAGCAGCGTGCGCGGAACGATGTTCAGATCGCTGTAGGTGGTCATGGGTTGCTCCTTGGCGTGTGGGCGGGATGGTTGGCCTAAGTCTAGACCATTCGCAGCGGCTTGTCAACCTGGGAAGACCAGCCTTTGGCTTGCAAGGCGTTGCGGCGCTGCTCAGCCAAGGGCCAAAGGGATCGCTGCCTGCACATGCCGCGCGGCCAGCGTTGCCAGTCGCGGCGTTCTCTGGTATACTCGCAGTGGAAGACGTCGGGCGCGCTTGCGCGCCCCATGTCACCGATCCACACGTCACCGATCCGCCAGGCGTCCCGCCGGGCCGACACGGGCGAGACGCCCTTGAGATCGTTGTCAAGATA
>JACSRL010000010.1 GCA_014879765.1 Anaerolinea sp.
CTAAGTCAACCGTGTAAGTGCCTGTTATCCCGCTACCAGCCGCCAAATCTGCGCCACGAAGAAGGTGACGATGAAGCCCATGGCCAGCGGCGTCAGCGCGGCCACCGTGGTCCACTTGCGGCTGCCCGTCTCCTTGAAGATGGTGTAGATGGTGGTGCTGCATGGGTTGTGGATCAGGCTGAACAGCATCAGGTTGACGGCTGTCAGCAGCGTCCAGCCGCCGGCCGTGAAGAGGCTCATCAGATCGGCGCTGCTGTCGGTCTCGAACATCACCCCCGCGCCCGCGCCCAGCCCGGTCACGCCGGTGGTCAGCACCGTCAGCATCAGGATGGTGGGAATGACCAGCTCGTTGGCCGGGATGGCCACCACATAGGCCAGCAGGATCACGCCGTTCAGCCCCAGCAGCAGCCCTATCGGGTTGAGCAAGTTCACCAGATACACCGCCAGGCTGACGCCGTCGATCTGGATGTTGGAGATCAGCCAGATGACCGCGCCGGCCGGCAGGGCAAAGGTGACGGCCCGCCACAGCACGATCAGTGTGCGGTCGATGATCGAGGTGTAGATGGTCTGCAGGACGCGCGGCGGGCGATACGGGGGCAGCTCCAGGCTGAAGGTGGAAACCTGACCCTTGAGCACGGTGCGCGACAGGCTGAAGGAGACCAGAAAGCTCAACAGCACCCCCAGCAGGGCGATCCCCACCACCGACAGCGCGGAGATCAGCCCGGCCCACTGCGCCGACGCCAGCCCGCCGATGAAGAGCGAGGCGATCAGGATCTGCGTCGGCCAACGGCCGTTGCACAGGGCGAAGTTATTGGTGATGATGGCGATCAGCCGCTCGCGCGGGCTGTCGATGATGCGGGTGGCCACCACGCCGGCCGCGTTGCAGCCAAAGCCCATCATCATGCTCAGCGACTGTTTGCCGTGCGCGCCGGCCTTCTTGTAGAAATTGTCCAGGTTGAAGGCCACCCGCGGCAGATAGCCGAAGTCCTCCAGCAGGGTAAACAGCGGGAAGAAGATGGCCATGGGCGGCAGCATCACGCTGATCACCCAGGCGGTGGCCAGATACATGCCGTCGATCAGCAGTCCGCTCAGCCACCAGGGCAGATGCAGCGCCGCGGCGATGCTGTGCAGCAAGGGAACGCCCTTGCCGATCAGCAGATCGGCCAGCAGTTGCGAGGGAACGTTGGCGCCGACGATGGTGATCCAGAAGACCGCGGTCAGCATGGCCAGCATCAGCGGAAAGCCCAGCACGCGGCTGGTCACCAGGCGGTCGATGTTGCGATCCAGGTCGAAGCGCGGCCGCTCCCCCGGCCGGGTCACCGCGCGGTCGGCGATGTTGGAGGCGTCGGTGTAGATGGCCTCCATCAGCGATTGATGGAAGTCGCCGCCGATCTCCCAGCGCAGCCGTTGCGCCTCGGCCAGGATGGCATCGACGCTGGGCGGCGTCTCGTTTTTTTCGTGGCCCAGGGGCATCCCAGGCGCAAATCCTACAGTCATGGCAATAACCTCAAGTCGTGACTGCTCAGCCAGTCGTACAGAAACCGGGTTTTTCTCGTGCGGGCATGGTTTTCGTCTGCGCAACG
>JACSRL010000009.1 GCA_014879765.1 Anaerolinea sp.
CTGAAGGGCACCACCTGCTCGCCGAAGAGGGCCACGAACCAGCGGATCGGCCGGCTGAAGGCGACGCCGTCCGAGGCCCAGCGCATGGTCTTCTCGAAGCGAATGCCGGCGATCAGCTTGACCAGCAGCTCAGGCAGAAGCTCGGCCGCGGCCTTGCCGGCCACCTGCTGCACGGCGAAGACATAGCGGCCGCCGTCGGCTTCGCGCAGTTGCAGAGCCTCGACCGCAATTCCGCGGCTACGCGCAAAGCCAAGCGCGGCCTGAGTCCACTGGCCGTCCGCGTCCTGCGCCCGGTTGGCCGGCGGCCCGCGGAAGACCAGCTCCTCGTCCGCCTGCCGGCCGGCCAGCTTCTCCACGTGGACCACCAGCCGCCGCGGCGTGCCCGTCACCCGCACTGCGCCGTGGGCCAGCCGCGCCTCGTCCAGCAGCTTCGACGCGGCCGCCTGCAACTGCGCGATGGCCGACAGCACATCGCCCACCGGCAGCTCCTCGCAGCCGATTTCCAACAGCAAATCCGCCTCACCAGCGATGGCGGCTACTTCAGCTCCCGTATCCCTCTCCGTTCCCCCTTCATCGTTCACCGTTCCTTGTTCAGCATTCAGGAACGGATACTCCATCTGCATCCGCTGCGCCGCGTACAGGTCGCTGACCAGCCGCGCCAGGTCGCGCATGCGGCCGAAGTAGTGGGCGCGTTCGGTGACGCCCACCGCGCCGCGCGCGTCCAGCAGGTTGAAGGTCTGCGAGCAGCGCAGCACGTAGTCATGGGCGGGGATCACCAGCCCGGCGGCGATGGCGCTCTTGGCCTCGGCCTCGTACAGATTGTACATCTGCTTAAGGCGCTCCACGTCGGCCAGCTCGAAGTTGTAGGTGCAGTACTCGATCTCCTGCCGCAAATAGATGTCGCCGTAGCTGCGCCGGCCGTCCCAGGTGATCTGCCAGACCTCACGCACCCCTTGCAGGAACATGGCGATGCGCTCCAGGCCGTAGGTCAGCTCGACGCTGACCGGTTCCAGGGTCATGCCGCCGGCCTGCTGGAAATAGGTGAACTGGGTGATCTCCATGCCGTCCAGCCAGACCTCCCAGCCCAGACCCCAGGCGCCCAGCGCGGGGCTGGCCCAGTTGTCCTCGACGAAACGGATGTCGTGCTTCTGGCGGTCGATGCCGATCGCGTCCAGGCTGCCCAGGTAGAGCTCCTGCGGGTTGCCGGGGTCGGGCTTGAGGATGACCTGGTACTGGGTGTGCATCTGCATGCGGTTGGGGTTCTCGCCGTAGCGGCCATCGTCGGCGCGGAAGCTAGGCTCCACGTAGGCCACGTTCCACGGCTCCGGCCCCAGCACGCGCAGCACCGTGGCCGGGTTCATGGTGCCTGCGCCGACCTTCTCGCTGTAGGGCTGCCAGATGATGCAGCCGTGCTCGGCCCAGTAGCGCTCCAGGCGCATGATGATCTCTTGAAAGGTGGGGGGACGGTGAGTTGACATGGTTCCTCGTTTCATGGTGCCGGGCACTGCGGCAGTGCCCGGCGCCAGACTCGTACAGACTCAAAAGCCGGCCCAGAGGCCGGCCAGCAATAGTCACAGGTGCGT
>JACSRL010000488.1 GCA_014879765.1 Anaerolinea sp.
TTCTCGTCGTGGGAGGCTTTTCCGTGACGAGTAATGCGTAACTCGTAACCGGAATGGCGGGAATTGGCTCCTCGTCGTGGGAGGCTTTTCCGTGACGAGTAATGCGTAACTCGTAACCGGAATGGCGGGGATTGGCTTCTCGTCGTGGGAGGCTTTTCCGTGACGAGTAATGCGTAACTCGTAACTCGTAACCGGAGGGCTCTTTCATAATACGGAGACCATCTCCGGGTTACGGGTTACGAGTTACTCGTCACGTATGTTGCCACTGGCCAGCGGTTGGGGTATAATCGCGTCAGGCGCTGGTTTGGCGCTGGGAATCGATGGTCATCAAGGAGAGCGCAATGTTTGGCACTCTGTTTCGTTTTGTTGGCGGCATCATGGTCGGCGCCGCGGTCGGCGCGGCGGCTGCGGCGCTGTTGGCGCCCAAGAGCGGCGAGCAGCTCAAGAGCGACGCCCAATCCTATTGGGATCAGATCAAACAGGCCGGCGCCGAGGCGGAGCAACTGCGCCGGTCGGAGCTGGAGAGCAAGTTCAGGAAGGCCAAGCTCAACCAGCCTTTCGAGTTGGACGTCGATTACTATCCGGGCGAGAAGCGGGTCGAGACCAAATTCAAGGCCGGCGGGGCAGACTCAGCCTGATCCGGCGTCGGGCAGCTCACCGCGTTGGCAGTTGGGGCAGAAGTGCGTGCTGCGCTGCCCCAGCTTGATGCGCTCGATGGGCGCGCCGCAGAGGTGGCAGGGCTGGCCCGCGCGCTGATAGACCTGATGGCGCTGTTGAAAACGGCCCTGCACGCCGATGGGGCGGCGATAGTTGGTCAACGGGCTGTTGCCCAGGGAACTGCCCCCCTCGCGGATAGCCGTGGCCAGCGTCTGGCGAATGGCCGCGTGCAGCCGGTTGCAGTCGGCCTGGGTCAGCGTGTTGGCTGGCCGGCGCGGGTCGATGCCCGCCGTGAACAGCGCCTCGTCGGCGTAGATGTTGCCCAGCCCTGCCACCACCCGTTGATCCAGCAACAGCGCCTTGACCGCGCCGCGCCGGCCTTGCAGGCGAAAAAACAGCTCCAGGGGGGTGAAGGTCTCGCTCAGCGGCTCTGGGCCCAGCTTTGCGGCCAGTCGTTCCAGATTTTCCACCAGGTAGAAGCGGCCAAACTTGCGGGTATCGCGGTAGCGCAGTTGCTGGCCATTGTCCAGATCCAGCAGCGCATGCACATGGCGCTCCACCTCGGCCTGGGCTGAGGCCAGGTGCAACTGGCCGGTCATGCGCAGATGCACCACCCAGATGCGGCGGTTGTCCAGCGGGAAGAGCAGGAACTTGCCGCGGCGGTCGGTGTTGACGATCTGGCGGCCGGTCAGGGCCGCGGCAAAGTCCTCCGGCGTCATGTCGTGCAGCAGGCGCGGCCAGAGGATCTGCACGCCCTGCACGCGCCGGCCCACCAACAGCGGCTTCAGATCGCGGGCGGTGTTTTCGACTTCAGGTAGCTCGGGCATGGGGGGCATTGTACCGCAAATCAGGGAAATGGCGTAACTGCTCAGGCATGGCATTAGAAACCGGGTTTTTGTCTCACAGACCAAGGTCATGGCGCCATG
>JACSRL010000458.1 GCA_014879765.1 Anaerolinea sp.
GTCGGGATAGTCCACGCTCTCCGTGCTGTGACAGCCGCAGTCGGCCACCTGCCAGCCCAGCTTGGCCAGGAAAGGCTTGAGCTGTTCCTTTAACCCGTAGCCGCCATGATCCGCGCCCAGAGCGATGGTCTGGTCGGCCGCGCTCTTTACCGGCGGCCGCGGCAGCGCCGCGCCCAGGGTGATCTTGCGCTCCAGCGCCAGCTCGCGGGCCAGCGGTGTCACCAGCGCGCCGGGGGGCACGTCCAGCGTAGAGCCGGCCGCGGCCTGGGCCACGGCGCTGGCGTCGATCACCGGCCGCGCCGGCCGGCCGGCCGCGGGCTGGCTGTCGGCACTGGACGTGGCCGGCTTTGCCGCCAGCTCCGGCGCCAGCCGCAGCAGGGCGGTGCGCACCAGCTCGCGCACCTGGGTTTCGTTGGGTGTCGTCGCCATGTCAATTGTCTGCGGGATGAAAGCCGGGGTCGGCCATGCCGTGGCGGATGAGCCCCCAATCGGGGGGGGGCCAGTAGGAGAGCACCACCTTGCCGATCACCTTGTCGGCGGGCACAGTGCCCCAACTGTGCGAATCGCTGGAGTTGGGGCGGTTGTCGCCCAGGACGAACATCTCCTCCGCCCCCAGCGTGAGGGGCGCCATGTTGTAGAAGGCGCTGTTGACCGTGGCCGGGTCGGAGATAGGCTGGTTGTTGATCAACACCTGGCCGTTGCGGATCTCCACTGTCTCGCCGGGCAGGCCGATGACGCGCTTGATGAAATCGCGGCTGGGATCCAGCGGGTAGCGGAAGACGATCACATCGCCGCGCGCCGGATCGCCCAGGCGATAGGCCAGCTTGTTGATCAGCAGAAACTGTCCGTCGTGGAAGTTGGGCTCCATGCTCATCCCCTCCACGCGGAAATTCTGAATCACCGTGCGCACCAGCAGAAAGATCACCAGCGTCAGCACGATGGTTTCGACTATTTCGCGCAGCACCGGACCCCAGGTGGGGCCGGGCTCCGCCGCCTGCGGGGCCGGATCGCCCGGCCAGGGCGTCACAGGCTCCGTCTCGCCCGAGTCCCATGAGCTGTAGTAGGGCGCCGTTGATGCACTCGCCGCCTGAGCGTCGGGTTGCTGTTTATCCAATGCCACGCTGATCGGTATGCCTTCCTTAACAGAGTTGACCATATTATAGCACCCCGCATCGCGTGGAGCAAGTCCCAAAGACTGCGGAAGCCGCCGCGCCTTGCCGCGGCCGGTGAAATCTCGCGGTCGGTGGGGTGCGTTTGACACATCGCGTCAAGCGTGCTAAATTGCACATGATCGAACGATCCTGCCACGGCCGTTTCCCCGGCTGCTTGTCCACGTCAAGGAGGACACTATGGACTATCCTGAGGTTGTCATCGTAAGCGGCGCACGCACGCCCATCGGACGTTTTCAAGGGACGTTGAGCGCCATCCCGGCCGCCGAGCTGGGAGGCGTCGCCATCAAGGCTGCCGTCGAGCGGGCCGGCATCGACGGCGCGCTGGTCGAAGAAGTCTTGATGGGCAACGTGGTGCAGGCGGGCGAGGGTCAGGCCCCGGCCCGCCAGGCCGGCATCGCCGGCGGCCTGCCGGTCAGCGTCGGCGCCACCACCATCAACAAGATCTGCGGCTCCGGCCTCAAGGCGGTGATGCTGGCCGCCCAGGCCATTCGCTCCGGCGATGGCGACGTGTTCGTGGCCGGCGGCATGGAAAACATGAACCTGGCCCCCTACTATCTCACCAAGGCGCGCACCGGCTACCGCATGGGCAACGCCGAGATGATCGACGGCATGATCCACGACGGCCTCTGGTGCGCCTTCGAGCATCATCACATGGGCAGCTCGGCCGAGTGGATCGCGCGCGAGTACGGCGTCTCCCGCCAGGACCAGGATGAGCTGGCGCTGCGCAGCCATCAGCGCGCGGTGGCCGCCATGGACGCCGGCCGCTTCAAGGAAGAGATTGCACCGGTGCCTATCGCCCAACGCAAAGGCCCGCCCCTGTTGTTCGACACCGACGAGACCCCCCGCCGCGACAGCAGCCTGGAGGCGCTGGCCAAGCTCAAGCCCGCCTTCGAGGCCGGCGGCACGGTGACAGCCGGCAACGCGCCGCCCATCAGCGACGGCGCAGCCGCGCTGGTGGTGATGAGCGGCCGCAAGGCGGCTGATCTGGGGCTCAAGCCGCTGGCGCGCGTCACCGGCTACTCGCAGGCCGCGGTCAAGCCGCTGGAGATCTTCGCCGCGCCGATCTTCGCCGTGCGCCGGCTGATGGATCGGCTGGGCGTGGGCATCGATTACTTCGACCTGATCGAGGTCAACGAGGCCTTCGCGGCCCAGACCATCGCCGACGGCCGCACCCTGGGCATGGACTGGGACAAGGTCAACGTCAACGGCGGCGCGGTGGCCCTGGGCCATCCCATCGGCTGCTCCGGCGCGCGCGTGCTGGTCACGCTGCTCTACGCCTTGAAGCACCACAACCTCAGGACCGGCCTGGCCACCCTCTGTCTGGGCGGCGGCGAGGGGGTGGCCCTCAGCGTGGAGCTGCTGGACTGACCTTTGCGACTCCGTGCATTGCCAACGGACGCATCCTCTGGTACAATCAGCCGGAAGATGCGTCCGTTTGCTTTTCCTCTGGTCGCCCACACCGTCACACAAGGAGTTTGCTCATGGCCACGAAGTCCTCATCCTCTCAGCCGGCCGCCGGCGCGCAGGACATCACCCGGGTGCGGGATATCCTGCTCGGCCCGCAGATGCGCGAATATGACCAGCGCTTTCAGCTCTTGCAGCGGGACGTGGAACGTTTGCAGAAATCGATCGATCAACTGATCGAGCAGTTGCACGAGCAGGCCGACAGCCAGACGCGCAGTCTGGACAGCCAGGTGGAGCGTTTCAATGGGCTGCTGGCCGAACAGGATCAGCGCCTGGCTGGCAAGGCGGCCGAGGAGAGCGGCCGGGTTCATGGGCGTTTCGAGGAGCTGGCCGGCCGGCTGGAGCAACAGGGCGCGGCCCAGGCGCTCAAGCTCAGCCAGGAGATGGACCGCTATGACAAGCAACTGGCCGCGCTGGATGCTGCGCTGGCCAAAAAACTCCAGGCCTTGCAGCGGGAGACCCGCGAGCGCGACGACGATCTGCGCCGTGAGCTGCGCGAGATGGTCGAAAAGCTGACCCACGACAAGACCGATCGCCAATCCCTGGGCCAGATGCTGGTCGAGATCGGCGATCAACTGATCGGCGGCGGCAGCGCAGTCAGCCTGGACGAACTGCTGACCAGCCTGCCGGCGGCGCTCGAATAGAGTCCCCGCGGTGAGCGTGCAGTATTCGTCGTCGGAGCCGGATGAGCCGCTGGCCGCGGCCGGCTCGCCATCGCCCGCGGCGCAGCCCCAGGATCTGGAGGAGCTGCGTCGCATTCTGCTGGGCGAGGAGCAGGGCCGCCTGGCTGAGCTGGGCGTCACGGTCGACGACCTTCAGCGGCTCCTGGCTGACAAGAACGCCCTGGCCGCCATCATCGCGCCTTCGCTGGAAGCCGCGTTGCGCGATGAGATCCAGCAGCGCCGGGACGAGATGATCGAGGTGCTCTACCCCATCATCGGCCAGACGGTGCTGCGCGCGGTGCGCGAGGCGATCCAGGATCTGGCGCGCGGCGTGGATGCGCGCGTGCGCATGTCGTTGGCCCCCAGCGCGCTGCTGCGTCGGTTGCGCGCCAGGGCCAGCGGAGTCTCAGGCGCGGAGCTGGCGCTGCGCGACGCTCTGCCCTTTGAGATTGCCGAGGTCTTTGTGATCCATCGCGCCAGCGGCCTGCTGTTGCGCCACGTCACACCCAACGGCCCCGCGGCCGGGGATCGCGATCTGGTCAGCGGCATGTTGACCGCTGTGCGCGATTTTGCCGCCGACGCGTTCGGTCGTGGCCAACACAGCGAACTGGACGCGATCCACTACGGCCAGCAGCGCATCCTGATCGAGGCCGCCGAGCATGTTTACGTGGCGGCGGTGGTGGAGGGGATCGAGCCGGCCGGTTTCCGGGCTGAGCTGCGCGATCTGGCTATCACCGTCGAAATCCGCTATCGCCATCTGCTGCGCCAATACCACGGCGACGCAGCGCCCTTTGCCGGCCTGGATGCTGCTCTGGCCGGCCTGGGCAGCGGTGGGCGCTATCGCATCGGCGTGATCCCTTTCACCGGACGCCAGAAGCGTTTCATGGCCGGCGCGGGCGTGCTGGTGATAGCCTGCCTGCTGGCACTCTGTCTCGGCGGGTGGTGGCTGGTGCAGGCGGTGAACCGGCCCCAGCCGACGCCACTGGTGATCTATGTGACCGCGGCCGCGGCTCCGCCGTCGGCGGCCACCCCCACCGCGACGGCCGCTCCCAGCGCCACGCCCACGGCCACCGCGTTGCCTGCGGCCACCGCCACCGCCACCGCCACCGCGTTGCCCGCGGTCACCGTCGCCGCCGCTCCGTCACCCACGCCGGTAGCCCGGGTTGCCGTCGTCGATGTCCGCGCCAACGTGCGGGCCGGGCCGGGCCTGCAGTTTCCCATCAAGACGGTGGCCGCGCCCGGCGATTCCTTCGATCTGGTGGCGCAGACCCGTGACCAGGCCTGGGTGCAGGTCTGTTGCCTCTTCGACGGCAGCAGCGGCTGGATCGCCGCCGCCTATCTTCTGCCGGTCGAGGCCACACCCACGCCCTGAACAAGCCCAGAGAAAGGCTACCCGTGCTTACGCTCAGCAAAAAGGTTTGTCTGCTGGGGGATTTCGCCGTCGGCAAGACCAGCCTGGTGCGCAGATTTGTCTACGATCTGTTCGACGACAAATACCTGAGCACCATCGGCGTCAAGGTCAGCCGCAAGATCATCACCGTCGCGCGCGAGCAGGATCTGGTCGAATTGACCCTGATGCTGTGGGACCTGGCTGGCGGCGAAGAGCTCACCCACATGGGAACCAGCTACCTGCGCGGCGCGTCGGGCATCATCCTGGTGGGAGATCTGACGCGGCCGGCCACCTTCGACGTGCTGCCGCGCTACGTGGCCGCCGCCAAGCAGGTGGGGCCACGCCTGCCGCTGCTGCTGGTCGCCAACAAGATCGACCTGCTCGGCGACAGCGAGGGGGATCGGGCGCTGGTGCAGCAGGTTCAGGCGCTGGCCGAGACGCTCTGCGCGCCACTCTACCTGACCAGCGCCCTGCGCGGCGACGAGGTCGAGGAAGCCTTCCGAGGGTTGGGGCGACTGGTGGTGGAGCATGACGCCTGACCGGCCGGCTGACCATCTGGCGATCCTGACGGCGATCCTGGAGGAGCGCACCCTGGCCTACGCCGTGACCGACGGCCGGCTGCGGGTCGAGCAGCTCTGCGATCCGGCAGATCTTTTCTGCCTTCCGGCCGGGCGCGGTCTGGGCCAGCCGCTGCTGGAGATCGCGCCTGAGTTGATCGGCCACGAAGCGGCGCTGGACGAGCTGCTGGCCGGCCGGCTCGATCGGCTGCAGATCCAGCTCTTCAGCCGGTCGGCCGAGGATGGCGCCACGCGCTATTATCGTCTGTTGGCGCGCCCCCGGCCCGCGGCGTTGAACGGTTCCACGGCCGCCGCTGGCAGTGAGACAGCCGCCCATGCGCCTCAGCCCGCTACCCCCCGCACGTCTGGGATCATCCTCTTTCTGGAGGATATCACCTTCATCGGCGAGATACAGCAGCGGCTGATGCAGAGCCACAATGAGCTGCTGTTGCAGGCCGATGCGCTGAACTGGGCCAACCGCGAGCTGGCGGCCGCCAATCAGGAGCTGCGCAAGCTGGCCGATATTCGGAGCACCTTCGTCTCTATGGCCGCCCATGAGCTGCGCACGCCGCTGGCCGTGATGCGCGGCTATGCCGAGATGCTGTTGGATGAAACGCAGGGCGCGCTAAACGATGCCCAGCGCGAGAGCCTGGAGACGCTGCGGAACGGCAGCGACCGGCTGCTGGAAATCGTCAATAATCTGCTGGACTTGACGCGCCTGGAGGCCAGCCGCATGGAGCTGGTTCTGCACGCGCTGGATCTGGGAGATCTGGCGCGGGCTGTCGCCAGGGAATTTCGCCCTCTGCTGGAGGCCAAACAGCAGAGCCTGGCCGTCGCGGTGGCGTCTGACCTGCCGGCCGCGTTGTGCGACGAGGCGCGGGTCTTCCAGATTCTGAGCAACCTGCTGAGCAACGCGTCCAAATACACGCCGGCCGGCGGCAGGATCGAGCTCTCAGTCGGACTGGCTGACACGGCCGATGAGCTGCTGGTCGTGGTGCGCGACACCGGGGTCGGCATTCCGGCCGATCAGCAGGACCAGTTGGGCGCCCTCTTCTTCCGCGCCCGCACCGCCAATCAGATGGACGCGCGCGGGGTTGGCCTGGGCCTGTACATCACCAGGTCGCTGGTGCAACTGCACGGCGGCCGGCTCTGGTTCGAGAGCCAGGAAGGCCAGGGCTCCACCTTTGCCGTCACCTTCCTGCAAGCCGACGGTTCCGGCTACTGAGCGCCCCATGCCCATCTGCCAGCTTGGCCCCACGGCCATCCACTATCAGCAGGCCGGCGCGGGCCGCGATGTGGTTCTGCTGCACCATGCCACCGGCAGCGCGCGCAACTGGCGGCGCCAGATGCCGCTGCTGGCTGAAACGCATCGCGTGACCGCCTACGACCGGCCCGGCTTTGGCCAGTCGCAGTGGCTGGACGCCTGGCCGCTGGACTATCTCGACCAGGACGTGGCCGATCTGATCGCCCTGCTGGACGCGCTGGAGATCCCGCGCGCGGCATTGGTGGGCCACAGCGACGGCGCGTCCATCGCCCTGCTGGCGGCCGCGCGCCATCCACAGCGGGTGGCCGGCGTTCTGGCCGAGTCGCCGCACGTCGCGGTGGAGATTCCCCGCTGCCCTGACGCAGTCGCCGCCTTCATGGCTGAGCTGGAGCAGTCGCCGCACCTGTTGGCCGCGCTGGAGCGCGCCCACGCCGGCCGCGGCCGGCAGGTGGTGCGGCGTTGGCATGACCGCTGGTGCGACCCCGCCTTCTGGGACTGGGATGTATCGGCCGAGCTGGCGCAGGTGCGCTGCCCAACGCAGGTGGTACACGGCGCGGATGATCCCTATTTCTCCGCGGCGCACTCGGCTATGATCGCCCAGCGCACCCGCGGCGAGCTGATCCTCCTGCCTGGCCTGGGCCATTCTCCCCACACCGAAGCGCCGGAGCAGTTCGCGCCGTTGCTGAACAGTTTTCTGATGAGCTTGTCATAACATGCCTTACCTGGACACCTCGCATCATCGCCTTTTCTACCAGCGCAGCGGCGACGGCCCGCAGCCGGTCGTGCTGCTGCACGGCGCCTTCGCCACCAGCCGCTGGTGGCAACCGGCGCTGGCGCTGCTGCCAACTGAGCAGTTCACCGTCTATGCGCCCGATCTGCCCGGCTGCGGCCGCTCCGATCGCAGCGAGGAGCCGGCCCGCTATGCTGTGGCCGCCCTGGCCGAAGCGGTGGCCGAGCTGATCGACGGCCTGGAGCTGTGGAATCTTCACCTGGTGGGGCATTCCTTGGGCGCGGCCGTGGCCCTTTCCTATGCCCTGGCCCATCCTGGCCGGCTGCGCTCGTTGACGCTGGTCAGCGCGCCGTCGCCGCAGGGCACGCCGACGCCGCCGGAGGGCTACGCCCTGCTGAAACAGATGCGCAGCGACCGCGGCCTGTTGGCGCAGGCGCTGGCCAGCACCATGCCGGCCCAGGCGCCCGACGCCTTCTTCCAGAGCCTGGTGGAGGATGCGCTGGGCCAGGCGGCGACCGCGTTCACGGCGCCGGCCTGGGCGCTGGAGCAGTGGCGCGTCGAGCGGGCTGATCTGCAACAGGTGCGTCTGCCCACGCTGCTGATCTGGGGCGACCGTGACCAGATCGTCGAGCGCGCCCGGCAGACCGAGCTGCTGCTCTCCATCCCCGGCGCCAACCACCTGGAGGTGCTGCGCGGCTGCGGCCACAGCCCCATGCTGGAGCGCCCTGCGGCCTTTGCCCAGGTGCTGCTGAATTTCATCGACCAGGATTTTGAAGGGTATGCGGCGATGCGTGAAACGTGAAACGTGAAACGTGAAACGTGAAACGTGACCGGAAGGCTTTTCCGCGATACGGAGATTGGTTCTGATGTCGCTAATCACGTTTCGCACGTCACGTGCTTACACCAATTCGCGCCTCGGTGTAAACGCATCACGTTTCACCCCTGCGGGTCACGTTTCACGTTTCACGCATCACCCCTGCGGGTCACGTTTCACGTTTCACGTTTCACGTTTCACGCATCACCCCTGCGTTTCACGCATCACCCCTGCGGGTCACGTTTCACGTTTCACCCCTGCGGGTCACGCATCACCCCTGCGGGTCACGTTTCACGTTTCACGAATCACGTTTCACGTTTCACGCATCACGCATCACGTTTCACGCATCACGCATCACGTTTCACGTTTCACGCATCACGCCACAGGCACTAACCATGACAAAAGTAGCCATCGTTTTTCTGGACGGCGTTGGTCTGGGCGAGGATGATCCGCTGGTCAACCCGTTGGCTGCCGCGCGCTTGCCGGCGCTGATGGATGCGCTGGACGGGCGGCGTCTGGTCGCGGCCAGCGGTCGGATCGATGCGCCGCGCGCGACCATGGTTCCCACCGATGCCGGGCTGGGGGTGAAGGGGCGGCCGCAGAGCGCCACCGGTCAGGCTGCGCTGTTGACCGGCCGCAACGCGCCCAAGATTCTGGGCGAGCACTACGGCCCGCGGCCCAACGCTGTGCTGCGATCCATGCTGGAGGGGCCCACGCTTTTCACCCGGCTGTTGGCTGAGCAGCGCGCCGTGGCCTTTGTCAACGCCTACCCCCAGGGCTATTTCGATGCAGTGGCGCGCGGCAAGCGGCTGCACGGCGCCATCCCTCACGCCGCGCAGGCGGCCGGCCTGCGGCTGCGCACGGCTGAGGACCTGGCCGCGGGCCGGGCGCTCAGCGTCGATCTGACCAACGCGGCCTGGCGCAGCACCATGGGCTACCCCGACATGCCCCTCTGGACGCCGTGGGAGGCCGGCCAGGTGCTGGCGCGGCTCTCATCGGCTCATGATCTGGTCTTCTTCGACAACTGGGCCACCGACGTGGCGGGGCATGGCGGCAACCTGGCCGAAAGCGTGCGCGTGATGGAGGAGATCGACGCCTTCCTGGGCGGGCTGCTGGCCGCCGTCGACCTGGACGCCACGCTGGTGGCCATCATCAGCGATCATGGCAACATCGAGGATCTGCGCGCCAAGGGGCACACCGAAAACCTGACGCCCACCCTGTTGATCGGCGCCGGCCATCAGCGCGCCGCGGAGGCCATCAGCGATCTGACGCATGTGATGCCGATGGTGTTGGATGTGATGCGTGATGCGTGATGCGTGATGCGTGATACGTGATGCGTGATACGTAACGAGTGATATGTGGTTCGCAAACTGTGATATTTGCATGATATGAACACAGATCACACAGACACACTCACGTTTCACGTTTCACGCATCACTCGTCACGTTTCAGCCCCGCCGCGGTCTTGCGCCAGTCGATCACCGGATATTGCTGGTCAAGCTCGGCGGCCACGGCTGCGACGACCTCGGCCGGCGTGCCGGGATGGTCGATGAGCTCGCTCCAGCGCAGGCCGTCGGTGTAGGCCTCGTCGCCGGTAAGGCGGGCGGCCATGGCCGCGGCGTCGATGGCTTCCTGAAAGCGGGGCGGCAGGCTGACGTTGGCGCGCTCGCGGCCTTCGCGGCTGCGCACCTGGAGGGGGATATCGTGCCAGTAGAGGATTTGATAGTGGGCCATGGTAGTTGTCCTGAATGGGGCACGGTCGGAGACCGGCCCCAGCATGGTGAAGCATGGTGCAGCGCCACGGGGCACGGTCGGAGAC
>JACSRL010000238.1 GCA_014879765.1 Anaerolinea sp.
GCGCGGCGACTTCGGCGAAGGGGACGCCATCGTAGCCGACGTGCGCGGCGATCAGATCATCTTCCACCGGCCGGGGGAGGAGGAGGTGGTCGAAGGGGAGTTCAGGGTGTTGTAAGAGCTAACACGGCCAAGAATCGACAAGCCGAGGGCTAACATGCCCTCGGCTTGTCGTGGAACCCCCGCCAAGAGCGCGCCAATTGCTCCAGCGGCTCTTTCAAAGGCTGGGTTGGACGCGTTAACTTACTGACGAAACTTGTCCCGCAGGATGGCCAGCACCTGCTGGCTGATGCGCCCGCCGGGCTCGTCGAAACGTTCCTCGAAGTTCTCCATGCCGATCAACGCTTGCAGCGCCTGCCGGGTGGGGAGATCGTAGTCGCCGCTGATCGCTCCCTGATAATATCCCGCCCAGCGCAGGATGCGCTGCACGTCGCGGGCCACCTCCCCCTCGATAGTGACCATCTCGCCCGGCGCGGGCGGCTGGAAATAGAGGTGGTGCAGATCGACCAGCGCGGCCAGCCGGTCGATGGGCGCGGGGTCGTCATCCACCCGCAGATCCAGGTAGCGGTCGTTGTAGCCGCCGTAGCCGCCGGCCGGACGCACCACCAGCAGCGCCGCAGACTGCTGCCCGCGGCGGTCGCCACCGGCCGCCTGTCCGGCCGCCAGCGCGGCCATCAGCCGGTCGGCCAGCTCCCCGCTCGTGTCCTCGAAGGTGCACGCCATCGCCGCCACAGTATCGGCGCTGACCAGGATGTTGCCCTGCGCGGCGTAATGAGGGCCGATCAGGCCACCGGCCCACTCGTTGCACTGGCTGCCGGTGTAGGTCGCCGCGTTCCCCTGGGCATCGACAAAGCCCACCTGCCGCCGCGCCCGTCCCTCATCGGCCGCAAGCACGCGCTCCAGCGCCTCCTGCGCGCTCAGGCCCTGGGCCATCAGGGCCAGCCCATCTGGCCCGAAGGAGGTGTTGCCGTGGGCCTGGGTGGCCACCGCTCCGGCGCCAGCCCTGGCCCAGGGGACAAAGGCGCCGACGCCCAGGAACTTCGACGCCACCGCGACGCCCCACTCCCGGGCTGCGGGATCATAGGCGACGATCGAGAAGGTAGAGGGGTAGATCATGTGCCTGCTCCAGTCTGCTGCGCGACAGCCTCTCGCACCCGCGGCGCGATCTCGGCGATGAAGCGCTCCAACTGATTGCCCGGCGGCTCAGGCAGGCCCAGGATAAAGCTGTCCATGCCCACCTCCAGCGCCAGATGCGTCAGCTCATCCACCCATTGCTCGACGCCGCCGGTGAATGGCCTGGCCGAGGCGCCGTGGCCGATGACGCCCATGACGGGGTCGCTGCCGTCGGGCGTCAGGAAATAGCCGAAGTAGATTTTTTTGACGTGGTTCATGGGGATAGTCCTGTGGATTGGCAGTATATCACCTGACTCTACTGGCGCCAAATCGCTGAAAAAGTCCTGGCGCTGCACTCTTTGCCGCCTCGTGGGGCCTCGACAGGCCCCTGTTTAGAAAATAGCCGCTCGGGCCGGTCTCCGACCGAGTCCCGCTATTTTCATCCATCGGAGTGCCGGGCACCGCCCGGCGC
>JACSRL010000008.1 GCA_014879765.1 Anaerolinea sp.
TCACGTTTCACGTTTCACGTTTCACGTTTCACGTTTCACGCCACAGAATCGACTCTCCCACAGGTCTGCCCTATGACCCACTCCTACAACTCACCCCTGCTGGAGCTGCGCGCGCAGCCGGGCAAGGGGGATTTCGGCATCTACACCGCGGCGCCCGTGCCGGCCGGCGCGCTGCTGTTGCTCTTCACCGGCGACATCGTGGACGAGGCCGCGCTGGCTCAGGTCCCTGACAGCCATCGCCGCTTTTCGATCCAGATCGAGGAGGGGCTGTACATGGTGACGCTGGGCGAGCCAGAGGTGAGCGACTATCTCAACCACTCATGCCAGCCCACGGCCGGCATGAGCGGGCAGATCGGCGTAGTGGCGCTGCGCGATCTTGAACCGGGCGAGGAGATCTGCATCGACTACGCCATGTGCGACGGCAGCGCCTACGACGAGTTCACCTGCGGCTGCGGCGCGCCCACCTGCCGCGGCCAGATCAGCGGCAACGACTGGATGCGACCAGAGCTGCAAGCGCGCTATGCCGGCTATTTTTCGCCGTATTTGCAGCGGCGGATGGGGCGTAAAGATATGCGCATGGCGGGCGGGGAAACCCCGCCCCTACCACAATGCCACGACACGGCGGTGGGCGGGGAAACCCCGCCCCTACCACAATGCCGCGACGCGGCGGTGGGCGGGGAAACCCCGCCCCTACCACACGGAATCACCACACATGACCAACACATACCCATCTTCCCCGTCCCCCTGGCATCCCTACCGCCTGGTCCAACCCAAGGACCGCCCTGACTACGACGATCTGGTGGACGGCGTGGCCCGCGCCTCGTGGCCGGAGTTCATGCTGCATGACCCGGTGGCGGGCCGGCGTTGGGACGATCTGTTCGAGCGCTTTGCCGACTTTCAGTTTGCGCTGCTGGCGCCCGACGAGGATCTGCTGATCGGCATGGGCAACAGCGTGCCGCTGGCCTGGACCGGCGACCTGGCTGACCTGCCCGAAGAAGGCTGGGACTGGGTTCTCGAACAGGCGGTGGCAGATCACCAGGCCGGCCGCATCCCCACCCTCCAGTGCGCCTTGCAGATCGCCCTGCCGCCGGCCAGCCAGGGCCAAGGGGTCAGCAGGCTGATGGTGCAGGCCATGCGCGCCATCGGCGTCAGCCACGGCTTCAGCCAGTTGATCGCGCCGGTGCGCCCCAACCACAAGAGCCGCTACCCCCTGGCTAACATCGACCGTTATGTCGAATGGACTACGACCGAGGGGCTGCCCTTCGATCCCTGGCTGCGCGTCCATGCCCGGCTGGGCGCGCGTATCGTCAAGGTCTGTCACCAGGCCATGCGCATCCCCGGCAGCATCGCCCAGTGGGAGCAGTGGACCGGGCTGCGCTTCCCCGACAGCGGCCCCTACATCGTCCCCGGCGCGCTCAACCCGGTGGACTTCGACGCCGAGCAAGGCGTTTATGTCGAGCCCAACGTGTGGATGGTCCACGAACTGGGTCCACCAGCCTAGCCTCGCCACACACTCCCGAACCCGATCGCCAGGGCGTCCCGCCCGGCTCTGGCGACCACACACTCCCGAACCCG
>JACSRL010000352.1 GCA_014879765.1 Anaerolinea sp.
CAGAATTACCTCCGACGACGTTGCTGCAAACGCAGATTCAAGTGCCTGGCACCTGTGGCTGAGCAATTACGACACCCTTTTGTACTCGTGCTGTGGAGCAACCGTCCGGGCCGCATTGTTCCGCCGCCAGCCAGCGCATTGCGCTACGACAAACGAGTGGATCACTTCGGGACGAATGGTTCTCCCAGCACCGGTCGTTCCACGGCAGAGGAGATGGAAAATGATCGACCCACAAGCCAAACCGGCAGCCTATATCAAACTCCTGGCGCTTGTCGTCGTGCTCGGACTGATCAGCGCCCTGGTCACCTTCGCCTTTATGGCCCTCGTCGGTGTGGGCACGGGCGCGATTTGGGACCAGGCCGCCCAGGCGCTGGGAATGGACACCCGCCTCTTCACCCTCCTGATCTGCGCCCTCGGCGGCCTGCTGGTGGGGCTGCTGGTCAAGCTCTTCGGCGACCACAACGCCATCTTTGCCGAACTGATGCAGGAATTCGGCAAGACCGGCCGCTTCGACTATCGCCATGCCCCCGGGATCGTGATCACCGCCTTCGTGTCGCTCATCGCCGGCGGCAGCCTCGGCCCCGAAGCGCCGCTGGCCGACGCCTGCGGCGGCATCGGCACGCTGATGGCTGACAAACTCAAGCTCGACGAGCAGCAAACGCGCACGCTGGGCTATTCCGGCGTCAGCGCCATGCTGGCTTCTTTCATCACCGAGCCGGTCGGTGGCGCGATCCTGGGCCTGGAATCGGCGCATGGCAGCACCGACGGCAAACAGACCTATTTCTGGATCCTGTTTCCCAGCCTGTTGGCCTCGGCCGTGGCGACCGTGACGTTTGTCATGCTGAGCGGACAGTTCTTCGCGACGCTGTACCAGTTCCCCGACTACACCCCCCTGCTGAGGGATCTGTTCTACGCCGCGCCGCTGGGCTTCGTCGGCGCCCTGGTGGGCCTGCTGTTCATGTTAGCGCTGCAACGCCTGCGCCAACTGCTCCAGCCCATGAAGGGGCACGTGGTGCTGCGCGGGCTGCTGGGCGGCCTGGCCATGGGGATCATCGGCGCGCTGCTGCCGTTGACGCTGTTCTCGGGCGAGGAACAAACCCTCGAGCTGATCAACCATGCGGCCGAGATCGGCGTCCTGATGCTCATCGTGTTGGCGCTGGTCAAGCTGTTCGTCACCGCCCTGCTGCTGACCACCGGCTGGAAGGGCGGCTACATCTTCCCCATCATGTTCGCCAGCGCCGCCCTGGGCCTGGCCGCGAATCTGTTGTTCCCCGGCATCCCGGTGGCGGTGGCGGTCGCGGCGACCATGGCCGGCGCGCTGGTGGCGGCTTTGCGAGCGCCGCTGTTTGCGGTGCTGTTCCCCCTGGTCCTGGTGCAAAAGGAAACCGCGGCCGTGATTGCCGTCGCCGTGGTCGTTGGCGCCCTGCTGACCGCCTTGCTGGCCCTGCGCGCCGCCCGCCGCGCCGCGGCTCAGGCGCAGTCTGTCTCTCCTGCGGGACCTGCGTAGCACCCTGCTGCGCATGCTGACGGTGATTGACCTGATCGGTCAGGATCCGATAGCGCCTGCGGCGCGCCAGCACTTGCTGCGTGACGTCAGGCTCATCCAGGCGGAAAGTCAGGCTGGCAACTTGATCGAGCAGGACCGACGCGCCATCAATCAGAGCGGCGCAGCGTTACAGATGAAACTTACAGGATAGCCGATCTATGCCGATCAAAATCCAGAAACTGGGCCAGCAGCTTAGCCGCTATGCGCCGATCATCGGCTGGCTGCCGGCCTACCCGCGCGATGCCCTGCGCAGCGACCTGATCTCCGGCGTCACCGTCTGGGGTGTGATGGTGCCGGTGGCGATGGCGTATGCGCAGATGGCCGGCGTGCCGCCAGAGAACGGTCTCTACGCGGCCTTCGCGGCGCTGCTCGCCTATGCCATTTTCGGCACCAGCCGCCATCTCAAGGTGACGGCCAGCTCCACCATGGCCGCGATGTCGGCGGCGGTGGTGGTGGCCATGGCAGGAGGTGATTCCGACAGGTATCTACAGCTCACCGCCGCCCTCGCCCTCACCGTCGGAGTCCTGCTGCTGCTGGCTGGGATCGCCCGCCTGGGCTTCATCTCAGACTTCCTCCTCGACCAATACGGCGTCAGCATCGTCGGCGCGATCCCGACTGGGCTACCCACGCCCGGGTTGCCCAGTATCTCGCTGACCGATCTGCCCTACCTGATCACCGGCGCACTCGGTATCGTCTTCCTGGCCGTGGGTGAATCGCTGGGCAGCGCCCGTGCGTTTGCCGTCAAGTATCGCTACGAGATCAACCCGGATCAGGAGCTGATCGCTCTGGGCGCTGCCAACCTCAGCGCCGGACTGTTCCAGGGTTTCACCGTGGACGCCAGCCTCTCCTCCACGGCCACCGCCGACGAAGCCGGCGCACGCACGCAGCTCTCTTCCATCGTCTCGGCTGTTCTAATCATCATCACCGTCATGGTGTTGGCGCCCCTCTTTCACAACCTGCCTAATGCCGTCCTTGGCGCCATTGTCATCGCCTCCGTCATCGGCCTGATGAACGTGCCCGAACTCAGGCGCTACTACGCCTCCAACCGGGTCGATTTTGTGTTGGCCATGGTGGCGCTGCTGGGCGTGGTCAGCACCGATGTGCTCACCGGCCTGCTGATTGCCGTCTTTCTCTCGCTGGTCATCATCCTGTACCGGGCCAGCCGGCCGCACCTGGCGGTCCTGGGCAAGGTGCCAGGCCAGAAGGCGGCCTACGGCGACCTCGAGCGCCACCCGGAGAACCTGCTCGTCCCCGGCTTGCTGATCGTGCGGCTCGACGCGCCCCTCTACTTCCTGAATGCCAATGTGGCGCGCAGCCAACTGCTCGATCTCATCTTGTCGAGCCAGCCGGCGCCCTTAGCCGTGCTCTTCGACCTGGGCGCCAGCGCCGATCTGGACATCGCCAGCCTGGACATGTTGAAGAACCTCGTCGTTGAACTGGATGAAATCGGCATCGACGTGCTCCTGGCCCAGGTGCGCGGCAGCGTTCGTGACCGCTTACGCCAGGCCAGTCTCATGACAGAGATCGGCGAAGATCGCATCTACCTGAGCGTGGCCGCGGCCGTGCAGGATTTCGAGCAACGAAACCAGGAGGAGAACAAATGAACCCACAAGAACCTTTCGCTCGCGCACGATTGACCACGCCGCGGGCCGCAGCTATCGCTGGGATCCTGTTTTCCCTGCTGCTCATCGCCAGCCTGGTGTTGATTCGTCTGTCTGTCCCGGAAGATCCGCAAGATGCCGGCGAGTGGCTGGTCAGCGGCTGGCGCAACGTCTCGTTGGCCCTGAACCTGCTGCCCTTTGCCGGCATCGCCTTCCTGTGGTTCATCGGCGTCGTGCGCGACCGCCTGGGCCAGCACGAGGACCGCTTCTTCGCCACCGTCTTTCTGGGCAGCGGCCTGCTCTTCCTGGCCATGCTGTTCGCCTCGGCGGCCGTGGCCGGCGGTCTCATAAAGATGTACGCCATGACGCCCAAGGCGCTGATCGAGTCTGGCCTGTATGCGTTCGGCCGCACGGTGACCTATGAGATCATGAACGTCTATACCATGAAAATGGCCGGCGTATTTATGATCACCACCAGCACCCTCTCGCTGCGCACCGGCATCATCCCGCGCTGGATGGCCTTCCTCGGCCTGGCGCTGGCGCTGCTGCTGCTCTTCAGCCTGGGGCTCTTTTACTGGGCGCCGCTGGTCTTTCCCCTGTGGATTTTGCTGATCAGCGTTCACATTCTTCTGGCCAATCTCCGGCGTCCCCAGGACGCCAACACGACCGCAACTCCTCAAGGATAACCGCCGATGAGCGCAACTCCCACCCCTTCCAAGCCGCGCAGCAATCTGGTCCCCGACCTGATCGCCGGCCTGACCACCGGCGTCGCCAACATCCCCGATGCCATGGCTTCGGCCATCCTGGCCGGCATCAATCCCCTGCAGGGGCTGTACGCGATCATGATCGGTACGCCGCTGGGCGCGCTGTTTGGCAGCTCGGCCTTCATGAATGTCGCCGCCACCAGCGCCCTGGCCATCACCGCCGGCGCGGCAATCGCCGGCTACAGCGAGGATGCACGCGCCAGCGCGATCACGACCCTGGCCCTGCTGACCGGCGTAGTCATGCTGCTGGCCGGGCTGCTCAAGCTGGGCCGGCTGCTGCGCTTCGTCTCCAACTCGGTGGTCATCGGCTTCCTGACCGGCGTCTCGATCAACGTCATCCTGTCGCAGTTGGGCGACTTCACCGGCTATTCCAGCGCATACTCCAACAAGGTGGTCAAGGCCATCGACACGCTGCTGCACCTGGACCAGATCGATCCTCAGACCACGGCGATCGGGCTGCTGACGGTGGCCGTGATCCTGTTAGTGGACCGGACCAGGCTGCGCAACTTCTCCATGCTCTTCGGCATGTTGATCGGCTCAGCCGTGGTGGTGCTCCTGGGGTGGATCGGGGTGCAGGTGGTGAGCGACGTAGCAACCATCCCGGACACGCTGAAACTCATTACCATCGTCCAACTGCCTGACCTGACGATTGCGCCTGCCCTGATCGCCGATGCCATCGCCCTTGCGATTATCGCATTGGTCCAAGGCGCGGGCGTGAGCAAAGCCTATCCCAACCCGGACGGCAAGTACCCGGACAGCTCGCGCGATTTCGTCGGCCAGGCCGCGGCCAACATCGGCGCCGGGTTCTTCCAGGGCATGCCGATCGGCGGCTCGGTGTCCGGGACAGCGCTCAACATCAGTTCAGGCGCTAAATCGCGCTGGGCCAACGTCTTCTCCGGTCTGGTCGTGGTGGTGGCGGTGCTGATTTTCAGCCCGGCGGTGAGCATGGTGGCCATGCCGGCCATGGCCGCGGTGCTGATTGTGGCCGGCTTCCAGTCGTTCAAGTGGAACCGCATTGCTGACATCTGGGCCACCGGCTGGCCCCCGCGTATCGTGATGCTGGTCACGCTGGTGCTGACGCTGGCGATTCCGCTGCAACAGGCGGTATTTCTCGGTGTGTTGCTGTCGATCCTGGCCTATTTCTTCATCACGTCTACGCACGAGGTGCGGCTGACGCAGATCATCCAAAACCCGGACGGTAGCGTGACCGAAGGCCCCGCGCCGGCTGAACTGGCCAGCAACGCGGTGACGGTGCTGCAGATCTACGGCAACATGACCTTCACCGGCGCAGAGACGCTCGAGCAATTCCTGCCCAAAGCGGACAGCGCGACGCGGCCCGTGGTGATCCTGCGGCTGCGGGCGCAAGAGGGCATTGGAAGTTCCTTCATCACCGTCCTGGAACGCTATTCGCAACAGATCAAGGCTGTAGGCGGCAGGCTGATGGTGGCCGGGGTCAGCATGAAGGTCAAGGGGCAACTGGACCGCACCGAGACCACCGGCGAGCTCCTGGGCCCGGATAACGTGTTCGTCGCCACGACGAACCTCGGCGTCAGCACGCGGGCCGCGCTCGCCGCTGCGCAGCGTTGGCTTGATGAGACGCCCACGCCGGGGGAGGACGCGGTGTAGGCGCTTGCCGGCGTAACACACAGAGGTGATTCCTTATGGCACGCAGATCGAAGAGTCCCGCCAAGGGACCATCTGAGAAAGAATTCGCCGTCATCGGCCTGGGGCGTTTCGGCGCCAGCTTGGCGCGGCGGCTCGAAGCCATGGGCCACACCGTCCTCGGCGTGGACAAGGACCTGGCCCGGGTGCAGGCGATCTCCGACGACATCACCTCGGTCGTGGCCATCGACGTGACCAACGAAGATGCCATCGAGGAGGTGGATATCGCCTCCTTCGAGACGGCAATCGTGGCGTTGGATGACGACTTCGAGGCCAGCGCGTTGGTCGTGGCCTACCTGAAGGGTTTGGGCCTTGCCCGCGTCATCTGTCTGGCCGAAACGGGACGCCACCGCGATATCCTGCTGCGCATCGGCGCCGACCAGGTGATCGTCTCCGACGAAGACAGCGGCCTGCGCCTGGCCGAAACGCTGGCCACCCCCAACATGCAGGAACGGGTGCTGCTGGACGCCCACCACAGCCTGGCCGAGCTGAAGACGCCCGGCAGCCTGGCGACGCGGCCGGTGAGCAGCCTGGCGCAATACGACACCACCGTGTTACTGATCCAGCGGCAGGAGCGCCTGCTCCCCTGTCCCAGCGGCGACACCCGGCTGGAACCGGGCGACACGCTCTTCGTGGTCGGCCAGCGTGACCAGCTCCTGCAGATCGCCTCACTGCCATGACGTCCAACCTGGGCAGCCATCCGATCCTGAGCGAAATGACGCAGGAGGCGCTGAGCTTGCAGAGAAAGCGCCGCGTGCCGGCCCCGCTGCGCCTGTTGGCCGCGCTGGCGGTGCTGATCGCGCTGGGCACAGGGCTGCTGCTCCTGCCGGGGATGACCACGCGCCCGATCAGCTTCATGGATGCGCTCTTCACGGCCACTTCGGCCGCGGCGGTGACGGGGCTTTCAGTTCTTACCACCAGCACCGACTTCACCCGCCTGGGCCAATGGGTGATCCTCTTTCTGATGGAGGTCGGCGGGCTGGGCTTCATTGTGACTCTGGTGCTCACCCTGCGCCTGCTGGGCAGGCATATCTCGCTGGTCGACCGGCTGGCGGTCAGCAGCTCGCTGGGCCTGGCCAGCCCCAAGGGCATCCTGCAAGTCCTGGGGCGCACAGTAGCCTTCATGCTGGCGGTCGAGGGCATGGGCGCGCTGATCCTGTGGGCGTATTGGCGCCTAAGCGGCATCGTGCCGGCCGGCGACGCGGTCTTCTACGCCCTCTTCCATTCGGTGGCGGCCTTCTGCAACGCCGGCTTCGATCTGTTCGCTGGGCTGCCCCAGTACCCGGAAGGCATCCCGACCGATCCCATCTCCTTGCTGACGCTGGGCTGGCTGGTGATCATCGGCGGGCTGGGCATTCCCGTCTACATGGAGCTGCTGCACCGCCGCACCGCGCGCAAAGAGGGTGCGCGGTTGCGGCGCCTGACCTTGCAGACACGGCTGGCCCTGTGGTCCGCGCTGGCCCTGGTGCTGGTCGGCTGGGCGGGGCTGCTGCTGAGCGAGTACCGGCAGGCCGGTGTGCTGTCCGATCTGTCGCTGGGAGAACGGGTGTTGCGCGCCTGGTTTCAGTCGGCCGCCGCGCGCACGGCGGGCTTTGCCGGCCTGAGCGACTTCGCCAACCTGCACGAGGCCAGCCGGCTGTTGCTGATCTGCCTGATGTTCATCGGCAGCGCGCCGGCCTCCATGGGCGGCGGCATCACCACCGGCACCTTCTCGGTGCTGGTGGTCGCCATGTGGAGCCTGGCGCGCGGCTACGACCGGGTGCGCGCCGGCCAGCGCGCGATCTCGATGGCGACGGTCTGGCGCGCGATCGTTGTGCTCTTCATCAGCCTGGGCGCGGTTTTTGTCGCCACCTGGCTGCTGCTGTTCACTCAGAACCTGAGCCTGAGCGACGCGCTGTTCGAGGTCGTCTCGGCGTTCTCGACCACCGGCCTGTCGCTGGGCGTGACAGGGCAACTGGACACCTTTGGCCGGCTGCTGATCATCGCCCTCATGTTCTGGGGGCGGCTGGGTGCGATCACCATCGTGCTGGTTCTGCTCAAGCGCCGCGGGCACGAAAGCCTGGCCAAATACCCGGAAGAGATCGTGCTGGTCGGTTAATTCATTCACGAATCGAACATCATGCAACAACTCTCCTCGACCGCCCAAAAGCTGAAGCCTGAGCGCCGCCACCTCAACGCCGATCTGCTCGCGGGTTTGACCTTCGCCATCGTCAACGTGCCCCAGGCCATGGCCCACGCGCTGTTGGCCACGGTCAACCCGGTGCTGGGCATCTACACCCTGATGATGGCCGTGCCCATCGGCGCACTGTTCACCAGCTCGGTGTTCATGAACGTCTCCACCACCAGCGCGCTGTCAGTGGCAGCCGGCGCCGGGCTGGCGGAGATTCCGGACGGCCAGAAGGCGCAGGCGCTGGTGGCCATGGTGCTGCTGGTGGGCTTGATTCAGGCGCTGGCCGGCCTGTTCAAGTTGGGCTTCCTGGTGCGCTTCGTCTCCGACTCGGTGATGACCGGCTTTCTCAACGGCGTGGCCGTGCTGATCATCCTGGGCCAGTTGGGCGACCTGACCGGCTACGACAGCCTCTATGCCAACAAGGTGGCGCAGGCGCTGGACTTGCTGTTGCACCTGGACCAGGTCAACGGGCAGGCGACGGCGATCGGCCTGCTGACGCTGGGGCTGATGGTGGTGCTGTTGCGCACATCGCTCAAGAAATTTGCTTTCATCATCGCCATCGCGGTCTCGACCCTGCTGCTGGCCGCGCTGACCCTGCCGGCGTTGGGCACTGCCGCCGCTTTCGCCTCAGTGCAGACCGTGGGCGACATCGCCGACATTCCCCGCGCGCTGCCCGGCCTGGTCCTGCCCACGCCTGCGCTTCTGCTTACCATGCTGCTGCCCGCGTTTTCGGTGGCGGTGATCGGCCTGATCCAGGGCGCGGGCGTCAGCCAGGGCTACCCCAACCCCGACGGCAAGTACCCCGACATCTCGCGCGACTTTCTGGGCCAGGGCGTCGCCAACATGGCGACCAGTCTGGTCGGCGGCGTGCCGGCCGGCGGCTCGATCTCCGGCACCGCGCTGATCATGAGCGCCGGCGCCAGGTCGCGCTGGACCAACATCTTCGCCGGGCTGTTCGTGGCCCTCATCGTGCTGGTGGCTGCGCCGCTGGTGGAGCGGGTGCCCATGCCCGCGCTGGCCGCGCTGCTGATCGTGGCCGGCTTCCAGGGCCTGCGCGTCCAACAGGCCATCACGGTGTGGAACACCGGCCAGGTGGCAGGGGTGGTGATGGTCATGACCTTCGCCGCGACGCTGTTGGTTCCGCTGCAATACGCGGTGCTGCTGGGCGTAGCTTTGAGCATCCTGCTCTTCGTCTTCCGCCAGTCCAACAAGGTCGTGATCACCGCGATCGTGCCTGTGCCGGGCGGGCTGCCGGAGGAGCGGCCGGCGCCGCAGCAACTGCCCAGCAACCAACTGACCATGCTGATGGCCTATGGTAGCCTCTTTTTCGCCGCGGCCAAGAACTTCGAAGAGCTGCTGCCGGCGGTGGACAGGACGACGCACGCCGTAGTGGCCATCGGGCTGCGCGGCAAGGCCGAGATCGGCAGCACCTTCGTTTCAGTGTTGCGGCGCTACACCGAGTCGTTGCAGGCGCACGACAGCCAGTTGATGCTGGTGGGCGTGGAGCCGGCCGTGCGCAAGCAACTGGCCAAGACCGGCCTGCTGGACCTGATCGGCGAGGAAAACGTTTTCCTGGCGACGCCGCGCCTGGGCGAAGCCATGAACCAGGCCGCGGCTGCGGCCTATGCCTGGCTGGGGCAGCAGCCAGGCAAGACCGCCGACGCGGCCCCGGGTGACGCCGTCCGTTAGGACGCGTCTAACAATGACGTCCCAGACTTCCGAAGTCTCGTCGGTTCGGAGTCGAGGCTTCAGTCGGGCCAGGGTTTCCCCCCAGCGTTCCTGGGCGAGTTGCCCTTTGGATCGATATCCGTTACAATGGCAGGCGCGTCGCGCTACCACCGAGGCGCGCCTGTTTCGTTCTCTGTTGCACTTCCCAATGCACTCCCCATTGCAGGAGACACCCCCATGCGTTTCTTCAACACTGAAGGCCCCGTCAACTGCCAGGATCACTACTGCCTGCCGCCGTTGTCCCGCCTGGACATGGAAGATGTGCGGGCGCTGATCAGCCAGAAGAAATACTTCCTGTTGCACGCCCCGCGCCAGACGGGCAAGACCACCTGTCTGCTGGCGCTGGCCGACGTCCTCAACAGGGAGG
>JACSRL010000007.1 GCA_014879765.1 Anaerolinea sp.
GCTGGTGGTGCATCGATGGTGATGCAAGAGAGAAACCGGGTTTTTCCGAAAAAACCCGGTTTCTGGCAGCGGTTTCTGGCCGCGGTTTCTGCCGATGTGTATTTTATGGTGAAGTACCATGAAGATTCTGTGTCTCACCTGGGAATATCCCCCTCATCTTGAAGGCGGCCTGGGCCAGCACGTCAAAGAGCTGACCCCCGCCTTGTTGCGCAACGCCCCAGATCTGGAGCTGCACGTGGTCACCCCTGTCTTCAGCGGGGCGAGCAGCCACGAGACGCTGGGCCGGCTTTGCGTCCATCGGGTGGCCGTTCGGCAGCCGACCAGCGCCACGTTTTACAGCGATGTGCTGGCCACCAATCCGGCGCTGGTCAGGGCGGCGAGCGAGGTGATCAGGGCGTATGGCCCCTTTGACCTGATCCACGTCCATGACTGGCTGCCCAGCTTCGCGGCTCGGGAGCTGCAGACAACCTTTGGCCTGCCGCTGGTGGCGACCATCCATGCCACCGAGCGCGGCCGCTACCGGGGCGCGCTCTACAACGACATGTCGCGCGCCATCGACGCGGCCGAGGGGCAGTTGGCGCAGGCGGCCACGCGGGTGATCACGTGCAGCCTGGCCATGCAGATGGAGGTACACAGCTTCTATCACACGCCGGTCGGGCAGATCTGCGTGATCCCCAATGGCATCGACGGCCGGCGTCTGCGCCGCCTGAACGCCCGGGACCTCAGCCGTTTTCGCAGTTGCTATGCCCAGCCGCACGAACGCATCGTCTTCAACGTGGGGCGCATGGTCTATGAGAAGGGGGCCGATCTGCTGGTGGAGGCGGCTCCGTTGGTGCTCAGCCGGACCGCCGATGTCAAGTTCGTGATCGGCGGGCGCGGCCCGCTGTTCGATGCGCTGGCGCAGCGCATTACAGCCATGCGCCTGGCCGACAAGGTCCTGCTCACCGGCTTTCTGACCGAAGACCAGCGCGACCGGCTTTACGTGGTGGCCGATGTGTGCGTCTTCCCCAGCCGCTATGAGCCCTTCGGCATTGTGGCGCTGGAGGCCATGGCGGCCGGCACGCCGGTGGTGGTCAGCGACGTGGGCGGCCTGGGCACGGTGGTGCAGCATGAGCTGACCGGCCTGACCACCTACCCCGAGGATGTCCATTCGCTGGCCTGGGCCATTCAGCAGGTGTTGAATGGCCCTGAGGCCGCGCGGGAGCGGGCGGCGCGGGCCAGCGCGCACGTGGAGGAGCATCTGAACTGGGATGTGATCGCCTGCATGACGCTGCAGGTCTATGAGGATGTGCGGCTTGGCGTCCCGCCGTGAGTCGGCCGCCGTCAGGCGATGCCTGCGGTTGAGGAGGGTCAGGGAATCGATCCGGCAGTCTGGGCGTCAACTCATTGTTGAATGCACCCGATTCAGCGTACCGAGACCGGAGCGGGTCGCGCGCTAGACCCGCTCCGGTCTCGATACGGCCCAGGCGGCGGCTTTCGACGCCCAGGAGCCGGTCGCGTTCAAGTACCTTGCGAGACAGACGCCGCCTGGCCCTACTCGACCTACGCTGGCCTGCTCTGCCGTTCAACCA
>JACSRL010000427.1 GCA_014879765.1 Anaerolinea sp.
CTTGTCACCCTGTCACCCCCTCACCCTGTCACCCTGTCACCTTGTCATCCCAACAGCGGGATCGGCGCGGCGGCTGGTCGCCAGTCTTGCGCGCGCCAGGGGCCTTTGCTTTTCACCGGCACACCGCCGTTGTCGCGATAGGCCCAGTCGGTGTCGCAGGTGCCACAGGTCAGGCAGCCGCTGGAGGTGGGTGGGCAGCTCAGCCCCGTTTCGGCGCGCCGCGCGCGGCGCTGTTCGAAGAGATAGAAGCTGCTGCTGACGCCGCTTTCGACGATGTCCCAAGGCTGGGGCGCGCCCGTCTCTCGCGCGCCGATGAAATCCTGCTGGCTCAGGCCGTGAACCGCCAGGGCGCGGTCGAAGGCCGCGATGGAGAGCCGTTCCATCTCCAGCAGCACGGGGGCCAGCCGGCGGTCGCCCCTGGCCAGCACCGCCTGCACCGCGGCCCATTGCGGCGAATCGGCCCGCACCGCGATGTCGTGGCGGCCCAGGCTGCGCTGGATGAACTTCTGGCGCCGCTCGAAGGTGGCGCTGTCGGTCATCGCCTCCCACTGGAACGGGGTGTGCGCCTTGGGCACGTAGGGGGTGGCGTTGATCACCAGCCGGCGGCGGAAACGGCCTTTGGCCGCCAGCGTCAGGTCCACCAGCCCCTGCACGTCGTCCTCGTTCTCGCCCGGATGGCCGATCATGAAATAGAGTTTGAGCTGGGGAAAGTCCAGCGCGTCGGCCAGGTCGACAGCCTCCAGGATCTGCTGTTCGGTCTGCGTCTTGTTGATCACATCGCGCAGCCGCTGGCTGCCCGCCTCCGGCGCGATGGTCAGGGTCTGGGCGCCGCTCTCGCGCAGGCCGCGCACCAGCGGCACGGAGATGGGATCGACGCGCATGGAGCTGACGCTGAGTTTGGCGCCCAGTTGGCGCAGGCCGATGGCCAGCTCGTCGATCTGGCTGTGGTCAGAGACCGCGGCTGAGATCAGGCCGATCCGGTCGCGGTGTTTCAGCCCCTCCCTGGCCCAGTCCAGCAGCAGCTCCAGCGGCTGTTCCCGGGGCGGCCGGTAGACGTAGCCGGCCAGGCAGAAGCGGCAGCCGCGGCCGCAGCCGCGCGCGATCTCCATCAGGTGCAGCCCGCCGAACTCGGTGTCGGACGTGTAGAGCGAGCTGATGGTGGGGAAACGCTCCAACTCGCGCACCCACAGACGCTTAATGCGCCGGGGGGCTGGGCCATCGTTGCCGTCGACCCAACGGCCGCGCCACTCCAGCACGAGCTGCGGCACGTACACCCCCTCGATTCGATCCAGCGCGGCCAGCAGCGCGCCCCGGTCGTCGTCGCCCACGTCGAGGATGGTCTCCACCAGCGTGTCCACCACCTCCTCCGCCTCGCCGATGACGATGGCGTCGAAGAAGGGGGCCATGGGCTCCGGGTTCATGGTGATCCCCGGCCCGCCGGCGATCAGCAGCGGCCAGCGCTGGTCGCGCTCGGCTGCCAGCGGCGGCACGCCGGCCTGGCGCAGCATCTCCACCACGTTGAAATAGTCCATCTCGTAGGAGATGGTAAAGCCCCAGACCGCGAACTCATCGACGCGCTGTTGGGTTTCCAGCGAGCGCAGCGGCCGGCGCGCCTGATGCCCGCCCTTGTCCCAGAAGACGCGCTCACAGACCACGCGGGGGTGGGCGTTGAAACGGGTGTAGAGGATCTGCAAGGCCAGGCTGGACATGCCCACGTAGTAGCTGTTGGGATAGGCCAGCGCCACCGGCAGCTTGCCGCCCCAGTCCTTGATGATAGCGCCGATCTCTTGGCCTATTATCTGTCTTGCTTCAGCAGTTTTATTCCAGGTCATTCGGCATCCATGAGAGTATCAAGCGCGTATTTCTCCATTAGTTCGAGTAATTCATCCGAAGATGTGCCCAGCAAATCAGCCAATGTGAATACTGAGACCATCCACTTGCCGTTGAAACGCAGCAAGCCATCGAGTTGTTCGCTCTCTGCGTACTCGAGAAAGCTCTGAGGTTCAACCCCCAGCAATTGAGCAGATGTGGTTAAATCCATTGTCAAGCGAACCATGGCTCACTCTCCTCTTGCTGAACGAATGTGATCATTTTGCTATGTGTCGTAGACGATTTTGTGCAGCCAGTTCAACAACTGGTCGACCAGTGGCCAGTCCTTGGCTGCGGTCAGCAGCACACCGCCGGCCTCGCGCAGCGTGTACCAGGCCCGCAGCGGCGGCGCGATGCGGCCCAGGTCGGTGTTGGTCGGGCTGGTCAGCACATCCAGACCCTCGCGCCGGAAGAGCCAGCGGGCGCGATAGAGATGCAGCGGATGGCTGACCACGATGGCCGTCTGCCAGCCGTTGGCCTGCATCAGCTCGCTCACCACGGCCGCCTCGTCACGCGTGGTCCAGGCGTCGCTCTCCTGAACCACCAGGCCGCGCTCGGCCGGCAGGCCCAGCTCCTGCACGGCAAAGCGGCAGGCCACCGCGCCGGCTGCCAGCCGGTCGCCGCCCGCGCCGCCCGCGCAGATCACCGTCGGCGCCAGACCCGCGTTGTACAGGTCCATGGCGTGATAGGTGCGGCTGAGCAGGTCGGAGCTGGGGCTGCCATCCGGCTCGACGCGCGCGCCCAGGATGACGATCACGTCGGCTGGCTGCGCCCGATCCTGGCTGCCCAGCCGGTTGATCTGCCATGACAAAACGCCGACGACCAGCACGGCCGTCAGCGTCAGCGCCAACATGATCAAGCCCAAGGCTCGCAACACCCGTTTCACAGCGGCATTATAGCATCCATTTCCCCTGAACGCCAAAGCCTTGGCCTGCTGACCGGCGGCGCTGGCGTTGTCGCTGGCCGTGCAGGGAGATGCGCCGCGCCGGTTGACAGCACAAACTGGTTATAGTAGAATGGGGCCAAGATTCAGGGCGCTGGAGCAAATCATGTCAACCACCGACCATCCACTGAAAGTCCTTGTACAACAGTTCGGTCGCGATTTCGCCGAGTGGCTATTGGAGACGGAGGTGCTTTCAGTTGAACCGGTGAACGTCGAGTTGGCCGCAGAGACGCTCAAGGTGGATAGTCTGCTGCGGGTGTTTCAGGCCAACGGCGATGTGATTCTGCTGCACGTCGAGTTTCAGGGCCGTCGCAGTGAACCGGCCATGTCTTTGCGGCAACTGCGCTATCTGTCGCAATTGATCGTCAGACACGGCCTCGAGACCAGGCTCAGAAGTGTGGTCTTGTACACAGAGCGCGGCGCAGGCAGAAACGATCTCGGTCACTACCGCGTCGAAGATGGCCATGGTCAGGCGACGCTGGAATGGCGCTACACGCCGGTCTTGCTCTGGCAAATCAGCGGCGAGGAGATTCTACAGACAGGACGTCCTGCCTTGTTTCCGCTGGTCAGCCTGACGCGCGCCGATGACCTGCCACGGATTTTGCCTGAGATTGTCGCGACTCTGCGACGCCAGACTGATAATGAGTTGCGCGCAAGACTGTTCAATGGACTCTTGGCACTTGCCAGCGATCAGGAGATGTTGAAGATGATGGAAAACCTGCTTTCCCATGATGAGTATGAGTTTGAGACGCCATATCTCCGTCGTTGGCGTGAGAAAGGCCTCGCCGAGGGCCATGCCGAGGGTCATGCCGAGGGCCAGTTGAGTGGGCTTAAGCAGGCCATTTTGGCCATCACGGCTTCTCGTTTCGACCCGCCCTTCTCCAAAGCTCTCGTTCTGGAGAAATACATTGAACCTATCTCAGACGAAGCCAGCCTGCAGGCGCTCATTGTCGACTTGTCGCTGGCCAGCAGCTTTGATGCTGTGCTGGCCGATCTTCCCACCGGAATCCCGCGCAACGGTTCTTAGCCCAGGGCTGGGCCGCTTTCCTCCTCACCCCGATCGGTTCAAAACAGACCCCGCCACACCGGCGGGGTCTGTTTTTTTCAGGAAGACTTCGGAAGCGGCCGAATTTCGTGCCAGAGTGACCTGGTTGTGCGATGATTCGCCCCTAATGGGCGCTCGGCCACTTCCGAAGTCTGGGGTTTGACTGCTCTAACAGCCTCTCAGCATTCGCTATACCCACACACATGACACTTGACACACCCCTCCACGTTCAGCAGCGTGCTGTTGCCGCAGTCGGGGCAGAGGTCGCCGATCTGCTTGGGGATGGGCAGGGGCAGTTGTTCGGCCGGCACAGCCTGGGCGACGGGCAGGGGCAGCGGCGCCTGCTCCAGGTGCTCGCTCAACACCTGGGCGATGGCGTCGGGCAGGCTGCGCACCCGCTGCGGGCCAAAGCCCAGATGCCGGCCGCCGCCGATGCCGTTGAGCTGGTAGACCACCTGCTGCAAGCGTTCGGTGGGGGTCAGCGAGCTGGGCATGCGCAGGATGAAGCTGATCAGCCGGCCCAAGGCCTCGCTGACGGCTGCCACATCGGAGCCGGCCTTGCCCACGTTCATGAAGATCTCGAAGGGCTCCCCCTCGTCGGTGTCGTTGACGGTGACATAGGCGGTGCCCAGGGGAGTCAGACGGCGATAGGTGGCGCCGTGCAGCCGCCGCGGCCGCGGCCGCTTGGCGTCGTAGTCGACCGCGCCATAGCCGGCGGCGGAGTGCATGCCGTTGCCGTTGGTCTCCGACGCCTCGGCCCGATGCGCAACGACGCTCAAGGTCTCGTGTGCGCCAGCCTTTCCGTTGGCCACCGGCTCGGCTGCGCCGCTGGCCTTCTTGGCCTCGGCCGTGGCTTTGGTCTCCAGCACCACCTCCTGCCGGCTGCCGGTGACGTAGACGGTCAGGCCTTTGCAGCCCAGCTCCCAGGCCTGCATGTAGGCTTGGGCGACGTCGCCAGGCGTGGCCTCAGGCGGAAAATTACAGGTCTTGCTGATGCTATTATCGACATAACGTTGGAGAGCGGCCTGCATCAGCACATGTTCTTTCGGTTTGATGTCCTGGCTGACCACGAAGGTGTGCTGCAACGCCTGCGGCAGCTCCTCGATGCCCTGGCAGGTGCCGGTGAGCGCGATCTGCTCCACGATGCGCTGGCGCTGCGGCTCGGCGATGCCGGCGCGCTCCAACGCCTCCAGGAAAAGGGGGCTGACGTAGGTCAACGACACGTCGCCGCCAGCTTCTTTGACATAACGCGTGTAGGCCAGCGCAAAGACCGGCTCACAGCCATAGCCCTCGCAGCCGGTGACCGTGCCGATGGTGCCGGTGGGCGCCACGGTGGTTTGCGCGCCGTTGCGAATGCCGTGCGCCTTGATGCCCTCGACAATGGCGTCCCAATCCAGTTCTGGCCGGCCAAAGCTGTGGCTGTAGGGCTGCCAGGGCGTGGGCGGCTGCCACAGGAGCTTCTCCGGGTCGTAGATCGAGCCGGCGATGGCGGGGAAAGGCCCGCGCTCGCGCGCCAGCTCGATGGAAGTCCGCATGGCGTGGTAGCGCACGAACTCCATCACCTGGCCGGCCAGGTCCAGCGACTCCTGGTCGCCGTAGCGCACGCCGAGCTTGTACATCACATCGGCCAGACCCATGATGCCCAGGCCGATGCGCCGCACGCGATGGGCGGCATCCTGAAGCTGCGGCACCGCCGGCACATATTTGTTGGCGCTGACCACATCGTCCAGGAAGCGGGTGGACTCCACCGTCGTCTGCTCCAGCGCGTCCCAGTCGATCTGTCCGTCCGCGGTGACGTGTTGGGTCAGGTTGATGGAACCCAGGCAGCAGTTCTCGTAGGGTCCGAGCCACTGTTCGCCGCAACCCCGCGAGACGTATCCCTCTGTGATCCAAGTGTCACTTTTGGCCTCATACAGATCATAAACGGTAGCCAGGCCCGCCGGCGCGACGCTGATCACCTTGGCGGCCCAGTTGCCGCCTGTGAAGTTTGAGCGCAGGGCGGCTTCTTCGAGACGTTCCTGTTTTTGAGTGTGGCTGAGGCGTATCTGTTCGAAGAATCGGCCAAAGCTCATGCCAGAGATCACTACGTCGTGCTTGGGGCGATCATGGCGGATCAGCCGGCCGTCAATGTCATGCCGCTTTCGAACGGATGTGCAGACGCGACCGTGAACGCCAAACATCAGCAGGATGCGACGTACCTGTTGGGCCAATTCAAGGCTGGACGTGTGGAATCGAATCAGCGGATGGTTACTCTGCAAGTCCACACTGCCGTCGGTTGAGAACAGACCATCCAACAGGCCTGTCAAGAACTCGCGATTGCTGTTGATAAATTCGTCAGACAGGCGCTTTTGCGGTGCGCGCGCCGGTTCAAGAGGTATCGATTTTACCCAATCGGCAAGGACGCGCCCCGGTTTGGGGTCCATCATCATCGAACGCGAGCCCTGATTGACGTAGGTATACATCTTCTCCACGCCGACCTTGGAGAACGCTTCTGCCAGGAATTCGTTCCACTCATGCTCGTCCGCATGGGTGCTGATTCTCACCACGTTCTTTGACAGGGAATGCGGCGTGTACGTGCCATCACCCACCAGCACGCCAACCAAGAAGCCGTAATCACGATCGGTCATGTGCAGTGGCCGGCCGGGGACAGGGTTGGCGGGTAACATCGACCGGTATATCCTCACCCAATCCCCCGGATGAAGCTGGTCGACGCGGCGCGGTTCGAAGAACTTGGTGCGCGCGTCACGGGCATGGAACTGGTGTGATGCTGTGGCGCGAATGACGGCGCCATCCGACAGGTGAACCTCGTAGATAGGCATGTTCTCGTTGATTTCGACAGTATCCACATGCCCCGTCCCCAATACGGTACAGATCTCGTCACCTTCTTGAATGCTGTCAGCTCGCCGCCAACCCTGAGGCGTAGCCACCCATGTGTCGCCAGTAACGCACGGGTTCGTAGCCTCCAGCTCGTACAGATGCGGCACCGGATTGCCGCGGTTGGCCGCGTCCAGGAACAACATCCCCGGCTCGCCGTTGCGGTGGGCGTAGTGGATGATCTTGTCGAACAGATCGCGGGCGCGCACAGTGCGGGTGACCTGGCCGGTGTGCGGGTTGACCAGCTCGAAGTTGCCATCCTCCCGGACCGCCTGCATGAAGGCGTCGGTCGCGCCCACGGAGATGTTGAAGTTGGCGATGGCGCCTTCGGTGGCCTTGCAGGCGATGAACTCCTCGATGTCGGGGTGATCGACGCGCAGCACGCCCATGTTGGCGCCGCGGCGGGTGTTGTGCGTCACCAGGCCGTTGGCCAGGTAGGTATGGTTGTCCTCTACCTCCAGGTCCAGTGTCAGCGACTGGCCGGCCGGCCGAATCTCAGCCACATGGACGAACCACAGATCCTCCACGGGCCGGGCATGTTGGGCGAACTCAGGCGAGGCTGCTGCCAACTCCCGATATCCGCGGCCGCGGCCCTGGCGATCGATCTGTGGCAGGGTGATCTCGTCCAACGCCGGCTGCAGCCAGTATGCCGGATGAGGCAGTGTATAGCTGGTCTCGCGCTCCGCGTTGGGACGAAATGTGTAGCAACCAACGAAACGGCTGCGGAGATCACAGCCAATGCGCTTTCGCCATGCCTCCAGACCCACATGCGAGTCGATGCGCACGATCCACTGGGGGCGGTTGCCCAGCTTGCCGGGGTAGTTGGTCCTGCGCAGTGTGACGGGGCAGCCCAGCCCGATCAGCAACGTGGCGACTTCCTGCGCCAACTGCTGCGAGGTGGTGTTGAGCTGGGGATAGCCGTGCGACAGGCCGCCATCGGCCTCGAACAGCCCGCGCAGGTAGGCCCCGACGACGTTGACCGGGCTCTGCCGCACCAGCTTCGGAATCTGCACCTCGTGACTTTTGGCCTTGGCAAAGCCATTGTCGGTCATAAAATGTTTGATCAGGGCGTTGTCGATGACGAAGGTCACGGAAGCGTCGCCGGTCTTTTGCTGGCGGTGTATGTGACAGCCGGGGAAGGTTTGCTGCAAAAGGCGAGGCAACTCTTCCAGCAGATAGCTGTCGTGCGCCACGCTGGAGCCGATGCGGTGATCCTGTGGATTGGCCGCGACAAAGCCATCCCCGGCCAGATAGCCCAGCAAGAAGGCCAGAGCCTCATCTAAAATGGGGGGAAAAACGATCTCAGCCTGGTTGCCGTGGGTCTTGGCCGGCCGGCGCAGCGCGCGCAGGCGGCCCTGATGCTGGCCTAGCTTGACCAGAATGGCGTCTCTCGTCTGTAGTTCGTCCAGCCGGCGCCAGGCTGGGCCTTGCCCGGTCATCACCTTGACCCGATGGTTCGGTGTGCCGGTCAGCGTCAGCCCTTCGCTGGTCGTGACAGTGATCACCGGCTGAACGCCGTTGTTATAGCCGCGCGGCGACGGGCGGTTGCCCTCGTCGGTGGGCACATGCAGGGTATGCTCTTGCCAGCCCGGTTGGTCTTGATCCACCAGCTCATCCAGGCGCAGCAGGCCGTTGTCGGTGAACACCAGCGTATCCGGCGTCAAACAGCCGCCCTGTGCGATCTCGCCGAAGGCTGCGTCATAGACGCGCAAAAAGCCCACCGGTCCGCTGGCCACCCCCGCACTGCTGTTGACCGGGTCGCTCTTGGGGCGCAGACGGCTGAAGCTGAAGCCGTTGCCGCCGCCGGTCTGCTGGATCAGCGCCGCGTTGCGCAGGGTGTTGAAGATCCCTTCGGACGAATCCTTGCCCATGTCGTCGTCGATGGCCAGCACGAAACAGGCGGCGAGCTGGCCCAGTGGCGTGCCCGCGCCGGTGAAGGTCGGCGAGTTGGGGAAAAAGCGCAGCTCGGTCAGCAGGTCATAGAAGCGCTCGGCCATGGCCTGATACTCGGCCTCGCTGCCATAGGCTCGTTCCGGCAAGGCGACGTTGCTGGCCACGCGCCAGAACATCTCCTGCACCGTCTCGATGGGCTTGCTGTCCAGCCCCTTGCGCAAATAGCGCCGGCGCAGCACCTCCAGGCCATTCTCGCTGATGCGATCCAGGTCATCTTGCTTGGCCAGCGGCAAAAATGTAGGTTCATTCACGGTCGATAACACACGGCTCATCTGGAAATCCTCCGCTGAGATCTGCGGCTGCCGCACAAGCGCAGGCAGCCACCCTAGGTATGGATCTGGCCGTAGCCAGAGCCGGCCACGATGCCGCAGCATCGTATTCATCGAGTTATGTTGAAAGCGGTAGCGAAAAAAAGAGAGCGAACTCAGCGCACCGGCTCGTAGATAAAGCGCCGCCCGCCGCCGTCGATGATCTCTTCGCCGATCCGGTAGAGCAGGCCGCGCCGCTCCAGCTCTTTCAGCCGGTTGCTCTTGGTGCTGGGGGAGAGGCTGTCGGGCAGGTCCTGGGCGCTGATCTGGCCGCGCGTCACGGCCAGGCTGTAGGTCTGCAAGAGCGCCGGGCTGAGGCTGCCCAGCACGCTGGCGTTGCCCTGGCCGTCCACCTGGACGCAGGTCAGGCCGTGCAGCGAGACGGCCGCGGCGATGCTTTCGCTGACGCTTTGGCTGGGGCGGCGCACCACCACAAACCGGGGCGTCTTGGCCCGCTGCGAGGCCTTCAGCAGGTTGGCCACCACCTCGTCGGCCCAGGAATAGTCCATGAACTGCACCTGGTCAAGATCCAGCACCAGCATGCTGTTGGCCGGCAGCGCCTTCAGCCGGGCCAGCAGGTCTTCTTTGGTGTGACCATCGCGGCCGCCGAGGATGGGGCCGGACAGCTCAACTTGCTCTTCGTGCAATGACATCGTGCTCCACCGGAATGGTTGAATGAATGAAGCCCAGTAACTATATCAGCCGTAGGTGCCGGGCACTTCGCGTAACATCTACGCTTGCAATGCGACACGTGAAGCCAATTCACGCTACGAAGTCAAGCGCAAGTGCCCGGCACC
>JACSRL010000100.1 GCA_014879765.1 Anaerolinea sp.
TCGATGTGGCCAATGGTGCCCACGTTGACGTGTGGCTTGGTTCGCTGGAATACTTGCTTTGCCATGCGAAAACTCTCCTCTTTGTCATGCTGAGGTCTGCCAAAGCATCCCTCGTTTCCACTGCCAGCTCATGGATCATAGCCGGCCGCGTTGGTGCGTTTTGCGACGCTGATTTCCGTTGGGTGTGCCGTTTTTAGACAACGAAGAACCCGAAGCAGCCACACACAACGTGGTACTTCGGGTCGTTCCCGAGTACTGCGCTCTGCGTAGGCGCCCATGAACGCTGCGTCTTGCGCAGCCAGGGCACCCAATGCCATCCGGGATCGGCTCATTCATTCCGGTGGCAACTAATCAAGTATAGCACAGTCTGTGAGACGCGCCAAATTTGTCACGCGTCTGTTTGGTCTGCGGCATGCGATCTGCCGCCTGGCAGGCGGCCTAGCTCTCGCCGCGCACGCGCTTGGCGACTTCCGGACTCACCGGCTCGTAGTGGTCGAACTCCATGCTGAAGGTGCCGCGTCCCTGGGTGTTGGAGCGCAGCGTGGTGGCATAGCCGAACATCTCGGCCAGCGGAATGCTGGCGTGAACCGCCTGCAGGCCCTGCGAGTGCGGCTCCATGCCCTCGATGCGTCCCCGCCGCGCGCTGGCGTCACCGATGACATCGCCGGCGAAGTTGTCAGGGACCACGATCTCGACCTTCATCATCGGCTCCAACAGCACCGGGGCCGCGCGCTGCACACCCTCGCGCAGCGCCATGGAGCCGGCAATCTTGAAGGCCATCTCGGAGGAGTCTACCTCGTGGAATTTGCCGTCGATCAGCGCCACCTTCATGTCGACCAGCGGATAGCCGGAGCCGCCGCCAGCCTCGACAGCCTCACGCACCCCCTGCTCCACCGCGGGGATGAACTCCTTGGGCACTGCGCCGCCGACGACCTTGTTCTCGAAGACGAAGCCTTCGCCCTGGGCCAACGGCTCCAGTCGCAGCGATACCACGGCAAACTGGCCGCGGCCGCCGGTCTGGCGCACGAAGCGCGCCTCGTGCTCCACCGGCCGGGTGATGGTCTCGCGGTAGGAGACCTGGGGACGGCCCACGTTGGCCCGCACGCCGAACTCGCGCAACATGCGGTCGATCAGCACCTCCAGGTGCAGCTCGCCCATGCCCTCGATCAACGTCTGGCCCGTCTCGCTGTCGTAGCGCACGCGGAAGGTGGGGTCCTCCTCGGCCAGGCGCTGCAACGATTGGCTCAGCTTGTCCTGGTCCGCCTTGGTGCGCGGCTCGATGGCGATGGAGATCACCGGCTCAGGGAAGGAGATTGTCTCCAGCACGATGGGCGCGTTGGCGTCGCTGATGGTCTCGCCGGTGAAGGTGTGCTTCAGACCCAACACCGCGGCAATGTCGCCCGCGCCGACCTTCGTCATCTCCTCACGCTGGTTGGCCCGCATGCGCACCAGTTGGCCGATGCGTTCCTTCTTTTCCTTGTTGGCGTTCTGATAGACGCTGCCATTGGCCAGGGTGCCGGAGTAGATGCGCAAATAGGCCAGGCGGCCCATGTAGGGATCGGTGACGATCTTGAAGCAAAGCGCTGCCAGCGGGCCCTTGGGATCGGCCGTGCGCTCCTCTTCCTTGCCGGTATAGGGGTTGATCCCGATCATCGGCGGAATGTCGATGGGGGAGGGCAGATAGTCGACCACCGCGTCCAGCAGCGGCTGGATCCCCTTGTTGCGCAGCGCGGTGCCGCACAGCACAGGCACCAACTGAGAACGAAGCGTCGCCCGGCGCAGCGCGGCGCGAATCTCGCCGTTGCTGATCTCCTCTCCCTCCAGATACTTGTGCATCAGGCTGTCGTCGGTCTCGGCCACTGCCTCGATCAACCGCTCGCGATGCTCCTGCACCAACTCTACCATCTCCGCCGGCACCTCGGCCAGTTCTGGCTTGGCGCCCAGTTGATCGCTGAAGAACCATGCCTTCTGCTCGATCAGATCGACCACGCCGCGGAAGGTGGCTTCGATGCCGACAGGCAACTGGATCGGAATCGGGTTGCCGTTGAGTCGCTCGCGAATCATCCCCACCGTGCGCCAGAAGTTAGCGCCCAGGCGGTCCATCTTGTTGACGAAACAGATGCGCGGCACATCGTAGCGATCAGCCTGACGCCAGACCGTCTCCGACTGCGGCTCCACACCTGCCACGCCGTCGAAGACTACCACGCCGCCGTCCAGCACGCGCAGGCTGCGCTGTACCTCAGCGGTGAAGTCGATGTGGCCGGGTGTGTCGATCACGTTGATCTGATACTCGCGCCAGGAGCTGGTGATGGCGGCCGCCGTGATGGTGATGCCGCGCTCCCGTTCCTGCTCCATCCAGTCAGTGACCGTGGTGCCTTCGTCCACATTGCCCAGGCGATAGGTGGTGCCCGAGTAGAAGAGAATACGTTCGGTGGTGGTAGTTTTGCCCGCGTCGATGTGGGCGATGATGCCGATGTTGCGAATAAGACGCAGCGAGTCGTTGTCTGGCATAGTTAGCTCAAGGGTCAACAATCAAAGACGGACGGCTGGGTCTTTCCAGCCGTCCGTCTCTGCGGGATGGTTACCGATGGAGACAGTCAACAATACCCCGTAACTGCACAGGTGGGCCTAGCGGCCTCCCCAGCGGTAGTGGGCAAACGCACGGTTGGCCTCGGCCATCTTGTGCGTATCTTCTTTTTTCTTGATGGTGTTGCCGGTGTTGTTGGCGGCGTCCAACAGCTCGGCCGCCAGCTTCTGGGCCATGGATTTGCCGGAACGTTTGCGCGCGTTGGCGATCAGCCAGCGATGCGCCAGCGCCTGCCGGCGGGCCGGCGCTACTTCCATGGGAACCTGGTAGGTGGCGCCGCCCACGCGCCGCGGCTTGACTTCCACCACGGGGGAGGCGTTCTGAATGGCGTGCTCGAACACTTCAATGGCCGGCTTGCCTGTGCGCTCGGCAATGATGTCCAGAGAGCCATAGACCACAGCCTGCGCCGTGCTCTTCTTGCCGTCGTACATGATCCGGTTGATGAACTTGGACAACTGCGCGCTGTTGTATTTCGGATCGGGCGCGATCTCGCGAATGGGTGCCTGATTGCGTCGCATGAACCTTTTCTCCTGCTACTTCTTCTTCGCCGCAGTCGGCGCGCCGGGCTTAGGACGCTTGGCGCCATACTTGGAACGGCCGCGCCGGCGCTTGTCGACGCCGGTACTGTCCAGCGCGCCGCGCACGATGTGATAGCGCACGCCGGGCAGATCGCGCACACGGCCGCCGCGCACCAGCACCACCGAGTGCTCTTGCAGACGGTGCCCCTCGCCGGGGATGTAGGCCGTGACTTCCATGCCGTTGCTCAGGCGCACACGGGCGATCTTGCGCAACGCCGAATTCGGCTTCTTGGGCGTAGTGGTGCGCACCTGGGTGCAGACGCCGCGCTTCTGCGGCGAGCCCTTGGGCGTCCGGTCGGTTCGTGACCGCAAGGTGTTGCGGGTAAACTGCAAGGCCGGCGCTTTCTCCTTGCTGGGCTTGGAGGTGCGGCCATGACGAACGAGTTGATTGATAGTAGGCAACGTAGTCTCCCTGGAAAGCTCTATTTCAGACGGCTAACGCCTTGATTTCAGTATGCTGAGACTTGGCCAAGACTTCGCAGGTCTCGGCGGAAATCGCAAACGTAGGCCGGACCGCGGCTACAGATCCGGCCTACGAAACGCTATTCTAACACAAGACCCACGCCGGGTCAAATCACAGCTTGTTTCCTAATCGTCCTCGTAGTCGATGTCGGAATAGTCGTCCAACATGGGCAGTTGGCCCAGCAAGCCGAAGGCATCGGCGAATTCCCGGTCGCGCGCGCTCAACAGTTCGTCGTCATACTCGCCCAGGTCTTCCCCTTCCAGGTCATACTCGTCGTCGTACTCGTCGATAGCCTCGCCGATCATGTGACGCGCCTGGGAGCTCTCGAAGCCGGTGCCCACCGGGATCAATTTGCCGATGATGACGTTTTCCTTCAGGCCGCGCAGACGGTCAACCTTGCCGCGCACCGCGGCGTCGGTCAGCACCCGCGTCGTCTCCTGGAAGGAGGCGGCCGCCAGGAAACTCTCGGTGTTCAGCGAGGCCTTGGTCACGCCCAGCAGCACGGTGTCCCCGCGCGCCGGCTGGCCGTTGCGGGCCATGATCTCCTCGTTGGCCTGCTCGAACTCGAAGCGATCCACCAGCTCGCCCGGCAGATATTCGCCATCGCCGGCCGTGCGGATCTGGATCTTGCGCAGCATCTGGCGAATGATCACCTCGATGTGCTTGTCGTGGATGCTCACGCCCTGCGAGCGGTACACCCGCTGCACCTCTTCCAGCAGATAGGTCTGGCAGGCCTCAGGTCCCTGGATGCGCAACACCTCGCGCGGGTTCTTGGAGCCTTCGGTCAACTGCGTGCCAGCCTCGACCCGATCGCCGCGGTCGACGCGCAGGCGGGCCGACGGCGGAATCGCCTGTTCCCACTCGTCGGTTTCCTCGCGCCGCACCACCGCGCTCACCAGCTCGGCCGGGGCGTCGGGCCGCTCGATGTAGACGCGGCCATCCATGCCGGCCAGGATCTCCTGGCCGTCGCTCAGGCGGGCCAACACGGTGTCTTCCTGCACCCGGTCGCCGTCGTGTACCACGAAGCTGGCGTCGGCCGGAATCTGCTGCTCGCGCCGCACCACGCGGCTGTCCGTCACTTTGATCATGCGCTGCTCGCCGGCCCAGTAGACATCCACCACGCCGTCGATCTCGCTGATCACCGCCTCACCCTTGGGCGTGCGGGACTCGAAGAGCTCCTCGACGCGCGGCAGACCCTGGGTGATGTCCTCGGCGCCGGCCACGCCGCCGGTGTGGAAGGTGCGCAGCGTCAACTGGGTGCCCGGCTCGCCGATGGACTGGGCCGCGATGATGCCCACGGCCTCGCCCGGCTGCACCATCCAGCCCCTGGCCAGGTCCCGACCATAGCACTTCTGGCACAGCCCCATCCGCATCTCGCAGCGCAGCGGCGAACGGATCAGCGCCTGCTTGACGCCGGCGGCCACGATGCGTGCGATGTCGGCATCGTCGATCAGATGGTCGCGCTCGATCATCACCTCGCCGCTGCGCGGGTCGGTGATCGGCGCGGCCGCCAGCCGTCCCACCAGCCGCTCGCCGAGCTTCTCGCCCATGGCCCGGCTGCTCTCCTCGCTGATCCAGATCCCGGCCAGCGTGCCGCAGTCCTCGTCGGTGATGATCACGTCCTGGGCCACGTCCACCAGACGGCGGGTCAGATAGCCCGCGTCGGCCGTGCGCAGCGCCGTGTCGGCCAGGCCCTTGCGCGCGCCGTGGGTGCTGAGGAAGTACTCCAGTGAGGTCAGGCCCTCACGGAAGTTGGAACGGATGGGCAGGGCGATGATGCGGCCGGAGGGATCGGCCATCAGGCCGCGCATGCCGGCCAACTGGCGGATGGGGGTCACACCGCCCTTGGTCGCGCCGCTGGAGGCCATCGCGCCGATCCCTTCCAGCGGATCCAGATCTTCGCGCACGGCCTGGGTGATGTCGTCGGTGGCGCGTGTCCACAGCTCGACCACCCGGTTGTACTGCTCATCCTCGGTGATCAAGCCGCGGCGGTACTGCCGCTCAGTCTGCTCCACCTCCTTGGTGGTGCGCTCCAGGATGGCAGTTTTGATCTCCGGCACCTGGATATCGCTAACCGCGATGGTGAAGCCACTCTGCGTGGCATAGCGGAAGCCCATTTCCTTGATCACGTCCACCATGTTGGCGGTGGCTTCCTGGCCCAGCAGCTCATAGCACTCGCCCACCAGGTCGTTGACGGCTTTCTTTTCCATCACCTCGTTGACGAACTGCAGCTCGGCCGGCAGGCCCAGGTTGAAGAGCACCCGGCCCGGCGTAGTCTCGATCAGACGATCGGCCGGCCAGCGGTGGGCTGAGTAGCCGTGGGCGCGCAGTTGGCGCTTCAGCTCTTCCAGGCTCTTGACGCCGAAGTCAGGCACCTCGTCGATGAACTTGCGGTCGCTCTTGCTGGCCAAACGATCCAGCGCCTGGCCCACGGTGGCGATGCCGACCGCGCTCAAGGCCTCCTGCACCCGCTCGCTCAGCTCGATTGTCTCCAGTCCGACCTGATCCAAGGGGGAGGTGAAGCGCGTCTTGATCCGGGCGCGGATGTCCACCACCCGCAGCCCGTAGGCCATCAGCACCTCGTCGAAATCGGTGAAGATCTTGCCTTCGCCGCGCGCGCCGGGCTGCACCGTGGTCATGTAATAGACGCCCAGCACCATGTCCTTGGAGGGGCCCACGATCGGCTCGCCGCTGGAGGGCTTCAGCAGGTTGCTGCTTGAGAGCATCAGCTCCCGCGCCTCCCGCACCGCCATCTCGCTCAGCGGCACATGCACCGCCATCTGGTCGCCGTCGAAGTCGGCGTTGAACGCCGCGCAGACCAGCGGATGCAGTTGGATGGCGTTGCCCTCGATCAGCACCACCTCGAAGGCCTGAATGCCCAGGCGGTGCAGCGTCGGCGCACGGTTCAACAGCACCGGCCGCTCGCGGATGATGTCGTCCAGCACATCCCACACGGCCGGATCGATGCGGTCGACCATGCGCTTGGCGCTCTTGATGTTGTGGGCGTGGTTGTGCTCCACCAGGCGGCGCATGACGAAGGGCTTGAAGAGCTCCAGCGCCATCTTCTTGGGCAGGCCACACTGATGCAGCTTCAGGGTCGGGCCGATCACGATCACCGAGCGGCCGGAATAGTCCACGCGCTTGCCCAACAGGTTGCGGCGGAAGCGCCCCTGCTTGCCCTTCAGCATGTCGGAGAGGGACTTGAGCTTGCGCTTGCCGCTGCGGCTGACGGCGCGGCCGCGCCGGCCGTTGTCGATCAGGCTGTCCACCGCCTCTTGCAGCATGCGCTTCTCGTTGCGCACGATGACATCGGGCGCGCCTAGCTCCAGCAAACGGCGCAGGCGGTTGTTGCGGTTGATCACCCGGCGGTAGAGATCGTTCAGGTCAGAGGTGGCGAAACGGCCGCCGTCCAACTGCACCATGGGCCGCAGGTCGGGGGGAATCACCGGCAGCACGGTCAGAATCATCCACTCCGGCCGGTTGCCCGACTTGCGGAAGGATTCCACCACGCGCAACTGCTTGGCGGCCTTCTTGCGGCGCTGCTTGGACCGGGTGCTGCGGATCTCATGGCGCTGCTCCTTGGCCATCTGGTCCAGATCCATGCGCGCCACGATCTTGCGGATCGCCTCGGCGCCCATGTCGGCCTCGAAGACATTGCCCCAGCGCTCCGAAAGCTCGCGGTAGCGACCCTCGGAGAGCAATTGCCGCTCGCGCAGCGACTTCAGCTCCAGCAGCTCGTCGTCCATCTCTTGACGCAGCCGGTCCGCCTTGCCGTCCCGCTCCTCCTGGATGGCCATGATCTCTGGCTCAAAAACCTTCAACGCCTGCTCGCGTTTGCTGGCCACCAGGTCGGTCAGACGACCGCGCTCCTCAGCCAGCAGCGCGTCGATCTCGCTCAGTTGCTCCTGCACCGCTTCGTTCAGACGATCGGCCAGCCCGCGCTGCACGATCTCGCCCTTGGCCAGCAAGGGCTGGTCGGCCCAGGAGAGAACGATGTCCTCCTCGGACGCCTTGCCGATGCGGTTCTCCAGGCGCATGGTCAGATGCTGCGCTTCCTTGATCAACGCATTGGACTGCTGCTCCAACTGCGCGGCGAAGCGGGTCAGGCCCTCTTCCAGCTCCTGATCCAGACGGTTCAACGCCTTGTCGCGCCGCTCCTCCACCTCCAGAATGCGCGTGTCGAAGTCGCCATCCAGCTTGGCCAGCCGGCTGATCAGGTCGCGCTCGTGGCGCTGGATGGTGCGGCTGCGCGCGTCCTCGTCGACCTCAGTGATCACATATTGGGCGAAGTAGAGCACCCGCTCCAGGTTGCGCGGGGAGATGTCCAGCATCAGGCCAAGGCGGCTGGGCACCCCTTTGACATACCAGATGTGGCTGACCGGGCTGGCCAGCTCGATGTGGCCCATGCGCTCGCGGCGCACCCGGGCCGGGGCAACCTCTACACCGCACTTATCACAGACGATGCCCTTGTAGCGCACGCGCTTGTACTTGCCGCAATAGCATTCCCAGTCCTTGGTGGGGCCAAAGATGCGCTCACAGAAGAGGCCGTCGCGCTCCGGGCGCAGCGTTCGATAGTTGATCGTTTCCGGCTTCAGCACCTCGCCGTAGCTCCATTCGCGGATATGCTGCGGCGAAGCCAAAGAAATCCTGATGGCATCGAAATCGTTTACTTCCACAGTTCACCTCTTCGCTGTAAGCGGGTGAGCAGTCAACAGTCGACAGTGGCCGGCAACCGTTCACTGCTCACTGTTCACTGCTTACCTGCCGGCCATCGGGCCGGGAACGCTGATGCTGAAACCAAGCTTCGGCAACTGCTCATCGCTGTCATCTCTGCCGAACTGGATGACCTCGTCCTTTTCGTTGATCACCTCGACCGCCAGGCCCAGTGACTGCAGCTCCTTGACCAACACCCGGAACGATTCGGGCACGCCAGGAGCGGAGATCGGCTCGCCCTTGACGATGGCTTCGTAGGTTTTCACCCGGCCGGTGACGTCGTCCGATTTGACCGTCAACATCTCCTGCAAGGTGTAGGCTGCGCCGTAGGCTTCCAGCGCCCAGACTTCCATCTCGCCGAAGCGCTGGCCGCCGAACTGGGCCTTGCCGCCCAGGGGCTGCTGCGTCACCAGCGAGTAGGGGCCGGTGGAGCGGGCGTGTACCTTGTCCTCGACCAGGTGGGCCAGCTTCAACATGTTCATCACGCCCACGGTCACTGGCCGGTCATAGCGCTCGCCGCTCATGCCGTCGTGCAGGGCGACCTTGCCGGTGGTGGGCAGGGCCGTGTTCGTCCTGACCGCCAGGCTCACGGCTTCCAGCTCCACCGCCTCGTCGCTCAGGGCCGAGATGCGATCCATGGCCTGATAGATGGCCTGCCGATCCTCGCCGGCGCTTTCCACCTCGTGGTAGGGGCGGGGTGCCCCCGCCCAGGGGCGGGGTGACCCCGCCCCTGGGCCGGGTGACCCTGCCCCTGCCTCTTCAGCCGCCTCGCCTTCCGCCTGAACATAGCTGGCCAAGCGCATTTCATCGCGCACGGCCTGCTTAAGCCATTCGCGCAGACAGACCCGTCGTGCTTGCTCGTTGAGCCGCTTGCGGTCAGGCAGGGCCAGCGCGGTGTAATCATCTTCAGCCACCAACATGCTGTCCGGATCGTAGCCCTGCGGCTCTTCCCGCAGCCATTCGCGCAGCAGCGCCCGCCGCGCGTAGGATTGATTGTAGTAGACCTGCTCGGCGTCATAGCCGCGCTCGCCCAGCCATTCGGTCAGGTAGAGGGTGCGCAGTTCGTCGTCGTGCGTGATGGCGGACTCATCCATGCCGCTTTCGGCCGCCCAGACCCAGGCCCGTTTGGTTGCCTTTTCCCAGGCGCGGCCCATCAGCCAGGCGCGGGCCAGCTCAGCCTCGATCTCATCCTCGCGCGCGCCGTCGAAGACCGGCGTCTCCACGTAGAAGCCCAACTGCTTGGCGGCCCAGCCCAGGTGTACTTCCAACACCTGGCCGATGTTCATGCGCGCCGGCACGCCCAGCGGGTTGAGGATCATGTCCACCGGGGTGCCATCCTCCAGGAAAGGCATGTCCTGCACCGGTACCACCTTGGAGATGACGCCCTTGTTGCCATGCCGGCCGGCCATCTTGTCTCCCTCGGTGATCTTGCGG
>JACSRL010000235.1 GCA_014879765.1 Anaerolinea sp.
GGGAACCCTTCCGCAGCCGCTGAGGCGGCTTCGTGCTGTCAGACGGTGAATTCCATTCACCGAGAACGGCGGCCGATGGCCGGCAGGGTGCGGGTGAAGAAGCGGCGGTGCCCCGCGCGCTGGGCGTTGGACCCGGCTGTGACCATGTCGGGCAGGGTGGGCATGGGTGGGAGGGCGCTCATGCCAGGCCGAGCGACTGGACGAGGCCGCGCACGGCGTCGATGGTGGGCGCAATGCCGGGGACCCGGTGCAGTTCCCAAGTCTCGATGTGGACGGTGGCCGCGCCCGGCCCCAGCGTGGTCAGCGGGCCCAGCGTCTCCAGCTCCAGGAAACGGTCCCAGACGTAGACCTCGCAGTTGCTGTGCAGGTCGGCGTGGGGCAGGCCGGGCCGTGGGGTGAAGCGTTTGACGAAGAAGATGTCGTCCAGCAGGTAGCCCATCCAGCCGGCATGGTTGAAGTAGCCGATCTTGAAGGCCGGCTCATGGGCCTGGCCGTCGATCAGCAGCAGATCGTCCGCCAGGTGCAGCCGCGGATCGCGCCAACTGGCGTAGGGCCAGAGGTTGAGCTGGCGGTTGGGCAGGTACTGCGAGGGGACCGGGGCCTGCTGCGGCAGCACGGCCACGCCGCCCAGGGGCACTTGGGTGATGGCCCAGGGCGCCAGCTCCACCGGCCAGAGCCCGATGTTGTGCAGGCTGTGCTGCACGGTCAGCGCGGCCCGGTCAGGCTCCAGCCGCAGCTCCATGCTTTTCTGGATGTTGGTCGCGCGCTCGGTGGGCTGGCGCAGACGCACACCCCCCTCGAACTCGTCCACCGTCAGTCCATCGCTGTCGGGCAGGTAGGTGCGCGGGAAGGCCTCCGGCGCGTGCCACAGCCGGTGGCCGCCGTAGAGATTGTAGACGCCAAAGGGAGTTTCCGTGGAGATATCGGCGGCATCAGCCAACAGATTGAGGTCGGCGCTGGCCAGAAGCAGCCGCACCAGCCGCGGCCCGGCCTCGGCCAGGTAGTCGACGCGCAGGTGCTGGTTGGCCAGGCTGCGGGTGGGCAGGTCGTGAAAATCAGGGGTCATGGTTGCTCCAATCTGTGGTAATGCTGTTGGTTGTGGGACACCCGAAGGGATAGGCCATAGCTGGCCCATAGTCAACCGTCCGCTGCCGCCAGGCTGTACTCTAGATGGATGTCATCCGGCTCCAGCGCCAGGAGACCCGGGTCTGGCTCTGAGGTGACGAAACAGCCCAGGCCCAGGTAGAAATCAATGGTGTGCTGTGAAGGGGTGGCAGAAATGTAAAGCCGGCGCGCGCCTCGCCGGCGCGCCTCAGCCGCGGCCAGCTTAAAGAGTTGACGACCCAGGCCCTGGTCGCGATAGCCGTTGCTGACGTGCAAAAACTCGAGCTGCAACTGGTCAGCCGGCTGGCCGATAAAACGGCTCTCCAGCACAGCCACACCCACCAGCCGATCGCCGTCGAACAGCCCAAAGAACCAGCCGCCGCGCTCGAAACAGTCTTCCAACAAGGAGGTGTAGAGCCCGATCTCGCCCGGCGGCCAGCCGCGCACG
>JACSRL010000115.1 GCA_014879765.1 Anaerolinea sp.
TGGGTGTGCGCATGTGCAGCGTGGCCGCAGGACGCCGCCCCGTGGGGTCTTGGCGTCTGCGGCCCGGTACCCGAGCCATGGAATTTCAGTTCAACGAGCAGGCGCTGCCGGGCCATCGACATTCTCCTGATGCAGTGTGCTGCCATGATACCCTGGAAACCATCAGGCGTCAAGGTCGATGCCGCCCACGCGACGGCCCAGGGCAGGCTGCGGGTCATTCAAACCTCATCGCGTCCGCCGCGGCCATGCGCGTCATGCGGTAGGCAGGATAGAGGCCGGCCAACAACGCGGCCACCACGGCCACCATCAACGCCTGCACGAAGGGCTCCGGCGTGAGCTGCAGTTGCAAGGTCCAGCCGAAGCTGCGCCGGTTGATGATGTAGATCAGGATCAGGGCCAGCACGAGGCCGGTGGGCATGGCCAGCAGGCCGGCCACCGCGCCCATCAGCCCGGTCTCCAGCGACACCAACTGCCAAAGCTGCCGGCCGGTCAATCCCACGGCGCGCAGAATGCCCAGCTCGCGCTGTTTGTCCAGCATCAACGAGAGCAGCGCGCTGAGCACGCCGATGAAGGCTACCAGGGTGGCCAACAGTTGCAGAGCGCCGGTGATGGCGAAGGTGCGGTCGAAGATTACCAGCGCCTCGGCGCGCAGCGCCTGGTTGGGCTGGACGGTCAGCGATTGCACCGGCGCCAACGCGTCTTGCAGGCCGCGCGTCACCTGATCGGGATCGACGCCCGGCTCCAGGCGCAGGGCCAGCCCGGTGACAGCCGTGTCCTGCCACAGCTCACGGTAGCGCGGCAACGCCATCATCACCACCCCCTGGCTGGAGGTGTAGTCGTAGTAGATGCCGGCCACGGGGAAGGCGCGCGCGCCCTGCTCTGTTTGCAGCGTCACCTCCCCGCCCCGCCGCGGCAGGCCCACCCGGTTGGCGAAAGGCTCAGAGACGATCACCGCGCCGGCCTGCATCGCGGCCCACACATCCTCCGGCGCGCCGTCGGAGGCCAGAAAAATGCGCTCGTCCCCCAGGTCAGGGTTGTCCACCGCGGCCAGGGTGACGGGGCCGTGGGGCGAGTCCACCGTGGCCGAGCGCAGGGTGTCCATCCGCGCCACGCCCGGCCAGCCGCGCACGATCTCCTGCGCGGCCGGGGCGATGGTGGCTGTGGTGAGGGCGGTGGTAGCGCCGGGCGGTGAGATGTAGACGTCGCCCTGCACGGTTTGCGCCAGCCAGGCCACCACGGTGTAGCGAAAGCTGCTGACCATCAGGCTGACGCCGATGGTGACGGAGACGGCAATCATCAGCGCGGCGATGGCGATGGCGGTGCGGCTGAGCGAGCTGACCACGCTGCGCGGGGCCATGCGCCCCAGCACGCCCCCCAGCCGGCTGCTCAGCGGCATCACCCCCTCCATCAACAGCTTGGTGACCAGGGGGGTCTGCATGCCGATGCCGATGATCACGGCGAAGGTGCCGGCAAAGCTGAGCGTCAGGCCGGGCGCGGGGACAAGCAGCAACACCCCGCCCAGCGCCATCAGCGCCAGGCTGGCCAGGGCGGCGCCCCGAACCGCGCGGCCGGCCTGGCTCTCCAGCCCGGAGCGGGAGAGTGCGACGCGCGGCGGCACGGTGGCAGCTTCCCAGGCGGGCGGCGCGGCCGCCAGCACCGTGGCGGCAATGCCCAGCGCCAGCCCTTTGAGCAGGCTGCTGGTGGAAATGGCCACCCCGCGCACCGTCAGCACGAAATAGAGGTCGTTGATGGTCTGGGTGACGGCCTGCACCGCGCCCTGGCCCAGAAGCACCCCCAACGTCACGCCCAGCGCCGCCCCCAACACCCCGATCGCCAGCGCCTCGCCCAACACCAGCAGAAAAAGCTCGCGGCGGGTGACGCCCAGACAGCGCAGGACGCCGAACAGCGGCCGGCGCTGCACCACCGAGAAGGTCATGGTGTTGTAGATGAGGAAAAGCCCCACCACCAGCGCCAACAGGCTGAGCGCGGTCAGGTTGGTGCGAAAGGCGGCTGTCATCTGCTGGATGGTTCCGCTGCGCGCGGCCACGGGCGTGAGCTCCAGCCCGGCCGGCAAGCGCGCCTCCAGCCGCGGCAGCGCGGCGGGATCTCCCTCAGGCAGGATCAGATCGATGCGATCCAGCCGCCCCAGCCGGCCGCTCAGCTCTTGGGCTGTGCTGATGTCGGTCAGAATGACGCCATCCAGGGCGCGGCGGCTGAGGCTGTCCTCGGGCTGCAACAGGCCAGCCACCAGGGCCGGCCGCTGAAAGCCGCCCACCTCCAGGGCGATGGCATCGCCCGCCTGCACGCCGTAGCGCTGGGCCATGTCGGCGGAGATCAGCAGCGCGCCTGGCTGGGTCAAGAAGGCGGTGAGCTGGTCGATGGGCACAGCGCCATCGTTGGTCACGTAGCTGCGAAAGGGGGCCTCGGCGAAGGGATCGACGCCCAACAGTTGCAGCGGCCGGTCGCCCAACTGCGGCGAGGTGACGATCTCGCTGAGCACCGGTGCGCTGGCGATGCCCTCCCTGGCCAGCCCGCCGCGGCGCAGCGCAACATAGGCCGCCTGATCCAGTCCCTGCGGCCCAGCCACGATCTGATGGGTGGCGCGGCCAGCCACGGCCGCGGTGCTCAAATCGAAGGCCTCCCGGGCGCTGGCATTGGCCAGGTCGATCGCCACCACCACCGCCACGCCCAGGGTGATGCCGATGACCATCAGGATGCTCTGCCACGGATGTCGCAGCAGATAGCGCCAGCCGGTGTGGAGCAAGATTTTTGAGGGGAGTGTGTTGGCGGGCATGGAGGAGTGATGCGTGAAACGTGAAACGTGACCCGGAATCGCGGGAGATGTTTCTGGGTTGCGGGTTAGGCGATTTCACGGAAATAGAAACCGGGTTTTTGTCTTGCAGACCAAGGTCATGGCGCCATGAAAGGCCGTTGCACAGACGAAAACCACGCCCGCACGAGAAAAACCCGATTTCTGTACGACTGGCTGAGCAGTTACTTGGGGTGTATTCAAGCCCAAGCGTAGATTCAAGTGCCCGGCACCGAGGGCTCGCTTCACGCCAGCTTCCCGTCCCTCAGATGCAGGACACGATCGGCATGGCTTGCGGCATCGACGCTGTGGGTGACCATGATCAGGTTTTTGCCGGCCTGGCGGGTCAGGCGGTCCAGCAGCTCCAGGATGGTCTTGCCGGTGCTTTCGTCCAGGTTGCCGGTTGGCTCGTCGGCCAGCACCAGCAGGGGATCGTGTACCAGGGCGCGGGCCAGGGCCACGCGCTGCTGCTCGCCGCCGGAAAGCCGGTCGGGAAAGGTCTGGCGGCGGTCCAGCAGACCTACGGCCGCCAGCAGCGGCTCGGCGCGCTGACGGATCTCAGCGGCCGCGGCGCCGTTCAGCTCCAAAGGCAGCGTCACGTTCTCCCAAACCGTCAACGTGGAGATCAAATTGAAGAACTGGAAGACGAAACCGATGTGGCGGCGGCGAAAGAGGGTGCGCTGGCGGTCATCCAACGCGGAGAGCTCCTGGCCATCCAGCCAAAGCCGGCCGCTGTCCGCCCGGTCGATGCCGCTGATCAGGTTGAGCAGGGTGCTCTTGCCGCTGCCGCTGCGGCCAAGGATGGCCGTGAACTCGCCGCGGGCGAACCGGGCGTCGGCGTTTTGCAGTACGATGCGCGTGCGCTCCCCCTCCTGGTAGCTTTTGGAGAGATTCTCGAAGCGCAAGAACGCACCGTCGCCCGCGGCGCCGGCCGGGATCCTGGAGAGGTCAGCCGATGAAGGCGAAGGCGCAGCAGTCTGAGGAGTGGGCTGTGTCAAGATGTCTTGCTCGCCGGGTATAGCTGGTGTTCGGAGCTTTGACGCCCCAGACTGCGGAAGTCTCGTCGGTTCGCTGACATTCAGGCGATTGCATCGATTTCCCTGGCCAGGTCGAAGTCCTTCTCTGTCAATCCGCCGGCCGAGTGGGAGGACAAGGTCAGCGTCACCTTGCGGTACTGAATCAGGATGTCGGGGTGGTGGTCAGCCCGCTCCGCCAGATGCCCCACGGTGCTGGCGAAAACCAATGCGGCTGGAAAGCTGCTCAGCGTGAAGCTGCGGCTGATTTCGTTGCCGGTCTGCGCCCAGCCGGCCAGCGCGCCCAATGCCTGTTCGATCTCGATTTGTGTCAGAAGGTGAGTCACAAGAATCTCCTGAGATTGCTAACGCGCGCGAAAAACCCGGTTTCTAAACGACTGGCCGAGCAGCTACGTCAGACGGCCATGCGCATTGCGCACAAGCGTGGATGGAGACAGCGGGCTCGGTCGGCCCCGTCCGGGGTGCTGCGCAAAGACCGGCCCGAGTGGCTATCGAGAAGCCAGCTTCTCAGGCTGCGCCCAGCACCTCTGCATCAAGCTGTTGGAAGAACGTAGCCATCACCTGATGGCGCTGGCCGGCGATGCGCCGCGCCGTCGGAGTCAACAGCCGCTCCTCAAGTTGGCTCAGTTTGTAGACAAACTCATGGCTGGGGCTGTAGTCGATGCCGGCCGGCGGCGGCTGGGCCGCGTCGATCTCGGCCAGCGGCTGCGACCAGAGCCGGTGGCCGTGGCTGGCGCTGTAGGCCACCGCCCGGGCCACGCCGATCGCGCCCATGGCGTCCAGCTTGTCCGCGTCGTGCAGGCAGGCGGCCTCCAGCGTGGCCGGCGCAGGCCCCTGGCGGAAGCGATGGGCCGCGATGGCGTGGCAGATGGCCTCGACCTGCTCCGGCGGCCAGCCGGCCAACAGCTCACGCGCCCGCTCTGCGCCGCGCAGGTGATGCTCAGGTTCATGGCGGGCCATGTCGTGCAGCAGCGTGGCCGTGCGCACGATGGCCAGGTCAGCGCCCTCAGCCTGAGCGATGCGCTCGGCCAGCGCCAACACGCGCAGCACATGATCGAAGGCATGAGCCGCCTCCGCGCCGTCATAAAGGGAACGAGCCTGGTCGATGGAGAGCATGGGAGTGGTGCGTGATGTGTGACCGGAATGGCGGGAGGTGTTTCCGGGTTACGGGCGATGCGTAACGAGTAACGAGTAACTCGTGACCGGAATGGCGGGAGGTGTTTCCGGGTTACGAGTTACGGGTTACGAGTTACGAGTTACGTGACCCGGAACCTGCCACATCCTCTCATTGCGGCGTCCAACTGGGGAAGCGGTCCATGATCCCCACGTTGTCGGTCACGCGCAGGATCTCGCTGCCGTCGGCTTTGAGCAGGTAGATCTCGTAGTTGACCAGGTTGGTGGAGTCGCGGTCGGAGGAGAGGTAGAGCCACTGGTCGTTCACCCAGTCGGGGGTGGAGTAGTTGTAGCCGGGGAAGGTGAGCAAGCGCACGGTGCTCTCCAGCGAGGCGCCGGCGTTCTGGCCGTTGGGCGCGTCGATCACGAAGACGCCGTAGGTCGCGCCGCTGCGGTTGCTCTCGAAGGCGATCTGCTGGCCATTGGGCGACCAGCGCGGCAGGCTGTTTTCCCAGCCGCCGTCGGTCAGCCGCGTCTGGTTGCCGCCGTCGGCATCCATGACGTACAGCTCGCGGTTGCCATCCCGCTGCGAGACGAAGACGATGCGCTGGCCGTCGGGCGACCAGTCGCCCATGAAGTTGTTGCCAGGGCTGTCGGTGAGCCGGGTCAGCTCGCTGCCGTCGGGCCGGATCTTGAAGAGGTCGAAGCGCGGCATGCCGTCCACCAGCGGGTTGCTGTGGAAGAGGATCCACTGGCCGTCGGGCGACCAGCGCGCGCCCACCTGGTCATCGGTCAGCGCGCTGGAGAGCCGGCGCTGGTCGCTGCCGTCGGCGTTCATCAGGTAGAGCATGGCGTTGTCAGGGTCGTCCCGGTCTGACGAGAAGACGATGGTCGCGCCATCGGGCGACCAGTCCGGCTCGAAATCGCGGCCGGCCACGTCGGTCAGCCGCTGCACGTTGCTGCCATCCGCGTTCATGCTGTAGATGTCGAGCTCGCCGTCGCGATCGGAATGGAACACCACCCGGCCGCCGATGGGCGGAAAGGCGACCGGTTCAGCAGTGTTGGTGAGCGTCTGGGTGGGCTGGAGTTCGGCGGCCGTCGGCTCAGGCGCGGCCGTCGCCTCGACGGTGGGCGCGGGCTCGGCCGGGGCCGGCGTGGCCGCGCGGCTGTAGAGTGCCAGCGTGGCGACCCAGAGCGCGACGCCAATCACCGCCAGCGCGATGCGCCGGTTGCGCTGGCTGCCAAAGGCCGCGCCGCCGATCGCGGCCAGCCCCAGAACGAAGAGAATGGCGGCAAGCGCGTAGTAGACAGATGGATTCATGGGAGTTACCTTGTTTCATGCTACCCGGCCGGTGGATTGATGCCCAGACTTCGGACGGCAAAGCCGGCCGGTTGAAGCTAAGCCAGGTTCTTGACGGCAAAGGGCTTCGCTGGCAGGACTTGGCCGGTGCGGCGCCGTCCGAAGTCTCGCACCCTATCGAAATCCACCGAGTTGCGGCTGGGCCTAGGTGATGGCCGGGCCGGCCAGCCAGTCGTAGCCGATGGTCGGGTCGTCGTGGGGGATGCGCCCCTCGTCGCCGGGGTCATAGGTGTTGCTGGTGATGTAGAACAGGTTGGCCTCGGCGCTGAGCACCCGGTAGCCGTGGGCCACGCCCGGCGGCACCCGGAGCACCGCCGGCTCCATCTCGTCCCCCAGCAGCAGCTCCTGAAGCTGGCCGTGGGTGGGGGAGTCGGGCCGCGTGTCATACAGCGCCACCTTGACGCGCCCGCTGGCCACATACCACCAGTCCACCTGGCGTTGATGGATGTGCCAGGCCTTGACCACGCCCTGATAGGACTTGGTGTGGCTCCACTGGCCGAAGCCCTCGCCGAAAAAGCCATCGGTCACGCGGATGACCTCGCGAAAAAAGCCGCGCTGGTCGGGGAAGGTGGTCAGTTTCTTGATCTCGACGCCGTCGATCTTGGCCATGGGTGTGTCGATCCTCGTGAGTGAAAGGAAATGGGGCGAGCAGCAGGGATCGCCTGGCTCCATAATACCATCACTCCCCCGTCTGCCCAAAGAGCGTAGGCCCTGGGATTGGAACATAGCCCCCAAAAAGAAGCCCCGTGGCGACCACGGGGCTTCTTGGATCACTGGCCAGAAGCGTCAGTTCTTCCGGGAGATGGCGCTGCCTGCTGGCTTACGGGATGCACAGCACCTCGCCGACATAGATGACATAGCTGGGCGGGCGCACCTTGCCGGGGTTGGCCGCGTAGAGCGTGCTCAGCGGCACACCGGTAGCCCACGAGATGGAGGACCAGGAATCGCCCGGCTGCACCGTGTAGCTATAGGCGCAGGTGGGCGGCGGCGGTGGGCCGCCGCACGGTATCCACAGCGTGTGGCCGACAAAGAGCCAGTTGTTGGGGTGGATGTGGGCCGGGTTGGCCGCCTGCAGCGCGCCGACCGAGATGCCGGTGGCCCGGGAGAGGCGGCTCCAACTGTCGCCGGGGCGGACGGTGTACCAGTACCCACACCCTGGCGGGGGCGTCACCGGCGGGGGCGCGCCGCAGGGGATCCACATCGTATCCCCCACGTAAAGCCAATTCTGTGGCGGGCGCACCAGGCCGGGGTTGGCCGCCTGCAGGGCGGAAATGGACACACCCGTGACCGCCGAGATGCGCGACCACGAATCGCCCGGACGTACCGTGTACCAGTAGCCGCAAGATTGTACGCTGGAAACGTCGTTGGGTGCGGCCTGTGCTATCGGTCCGACCAACAACGCCACCAGCACGGCCAGCGTCAAGCTGATTACCCATCGTGTTTTCATGGTCTGATCTCCTTTGTCCGAAGCTGAGCGCGAAAGAACACCGTTGCAAAACAGATGACGAAAACAACCGCAGGAAGTTACGTCACAAAGTTGAACGCAAATGGCGCGATCTTTCCTTCACGCCAAGATGCCGAGACGCAAAGGAGACGGTGCTTGACGATATCATTATTCCGATCACAGTTGACTATCTTGAGGAAGATCAGGTCTATCAAGTGAGTTGTCCATGGCTGCAAGGCTGTCATGCCTGGGGGGAAACACTGGACGAGGCTATGCGCGCTATACCTGACAACATCCGGGCCATGATCGCGGCCCGTCGCCAAAAGGGATCACCATTGCCGGTTCAACTTGAGTCCACGGTTTTTGACTTGCGCCAAGACCGCCAAGGGCAGAGATTCCTGGCGGTCTTGGCGCGAGAATCGTGAACTACTGAGTCCAGCCTCTGCCTCAGGCCAGGGCGGCATCCCCGCAGGCATGGCGCACCCCACAGGCGCGGCAGCGGGCCGGGTCGCGATGGCTGCGCCCCACGTCGGCCTGGCCGCGGTCGGCGCGCACCTGCTCCAGCAGCGCCAGAAGCTGAGCGCGCAGCGCAGGCGTGTAGTCGATGCGCACCGTGGCGTCGGTGTAGCGAATCAGGCCGTAGGGGGGCGTCTCGCCGTGTGCTTCCTCCACCAGCAGGCAATAGGCGGCTACCTGCATGATGTGCGAATCGTAGGCCCGGCCGCCGGCCGGCGCGGCCGTGTGCTTCACCTCTACCGGCGTCAGCCCTTCGTCGCTGGCCACCAGATAGTCCGGCTTGCCGGTCAGACGATAGCGCGGCGAGAAGTAGGGCCTGGCCACGGCTGACCAGCGCCCCGTGTCGGCGTAGACCAGCCGGCCCTGTGGCAGGCCGCTGCGCTGTTGGCCCCGCCGGGCGCGCAGCGCCAGCCAGAGAGCGATCCCCAGAAGCAGCAAGCTGAACAGCAACAGAAACCAAGTCATCAGTCACCTGGAGATGGCCACGTCATTCTGGGCCTTTTTGAGTAGTTCCTCCCACAGTGTCCTGACTTTTGGTTGCATCTGGGCTATACGTGCTGTCACAATGCCAGAATGCTCATGATTCAAGCCCGCGCAGCGGTGTCAAATAGGCCAAAACTTTCATGTTGATCTCGGCATCGGATAGTTCATGATATCGACGGTGAAAAGTTGCACGTAGCCCTGCCCGTACGAACTCCGCGGCCCGCACCATGGTGAGTGTGCGTTGCGCAGGCGAAAGCCGCGCCAGCAAATCCATCTGTTGCCAGTCGATGGGATCGAGTTCGAGATCGGTTGATGGGACGGTCTGCATGAGCGTGGCCGGTGAAATGCAGAAGTTCAACTTCTTCCGAGAAGTTGAACTTCTGTGATTCTCTATCCCTCGCGGCCGGCGCCGCCGTCCCAGGGCAGGACGACGATGGGGGTGTCATAGGGGCCCCAGGCGCTGAACCAGGCCGCGTCGTCGGGGCTGATGCGAATGCAGCCGCGCGAGGCGGGGAAGACCCCCAGCTCGTCCAGCCCCTGGTAAAGCTTGCTGCCGTCGGCCGCCAGGGTGTAGGGGGAGCTGTGGATCAGAATCGAGCCGCCGGCCTGAAAAAGGTACCAGGCCTCGTCGGCCGACGCGCCGTTGGCGGTGAAGGTGCCCCAGTATTCGCCGATGCGGCCGGCCCAGGCTGGCGTGTACCAGCCGCGGTCGGGGTCGCCGGTGCTGATGCGCAGGGTGCGCAGCACCCGCCCCTGCTGGACGACGGTCATGCGCTGGGCGTTCTGGTTGACGATCACGTAGTCGCCGGCCGGGTCGATGCCGTGGGCGCGCGCCACCTCCACCAGGTAGGGGTCAGGGGTTGGCTCAACCGGGGCCGCGGCCGCCTCGGTCTCTGGCGTCGCTGTGGGCGATGCCGTGGCCGCGGGGGTGGCCG
>JACSRL010000019.1 GCA_014879765.1 Anaerolinea sp.
TGCGCTGGCACGGGACGCGGCGGTCTCGATACGGCGGCCTACTCGACCGGCGCTGGCTGGCGCTGGCCGGCGCGGCGACCGGGCTGGCCTTCCTGGCCAAGCCAGAGTTCGGCGCGACGGCGCTGGCGGCGGTGGCCATCTTGCTGCTGAGCAGCCGCGCGCCGGCCCGCGCCTGGCTGGGCTGGCTGGCGGCCGCCGGGTTGACCGCGGCATTGGGCTTCGCATGGCAAGCCAGCGCATCCGGCTGGCAGGCGCTGTGGCGCGGCTACAGCGGCTACGACATGGTGGCGCAGGGCGCGTTCTGGGGGTCTGACCTGGGACCGAAACGCTGGCTGGCCAGCGTGGCAGCCTTCTGGCTGGCCGCAGCCCTGCTCTGGCTGGGCTGGCGCCATGCCGGCCGCGGCCGCTGGCTCTTCTATGCCGGCGCGATGACCAGCCTGGGGCTGGGCGTGGTCGCAGTGGCATCGACCGTGGTATTGCGCTTTCCCCCGCAAACGGCATTGGCGGAGATCAGTTGGCGCTGGTGGGTGAGCGGCGTCATGCAGTGGCTGATGGCCGCGCCCTGGGCGCTGCTGACGCCGCTGCTGCTGGCCGCGGCCTGGCTGGGGCGGCGCTACCAGGCGCCGCCCCCCTGGTGGGCGCTGTGGGCCTTTGCGCTGCTGGCCAATCTGCGCCTGCTGCTGCAGGGTTTCAGCAGCGGCGTGGCCATTGCGCTGGCGCTGGCCGTGCTGGCCTGGCTGTTGGACGCGCGCGCCGCGGCGCAGCCGCCAGACCGGGCCGGCCGCCGTTGGCGTCCCGCGGCGCTGGCCATCCTGTTGGTCTTGACCGGACTGAGCCTGGCGGCGCAGGTGTTGACACCCGACCTGCCGGCGCGCGCCCAGCGGCGGTGGCTCAGCACCGATCTGGGTGGCATCGCCATCGGCGACCCAGCGGACGCGGCGCAGGCAGCCGCCATCCAGGCCAGCATCGCCGACCGGTTGCACCCAGGTGAAACCCTTTTTGCCCACGGCTGGGGCGCGGCCTGGTATCTGCTTACCGGACGCGCCAACCGCACTGCCTTCGACGTGGTGCTCGGCGGCATGATCCGGCCGGGCGGCGTCGAGGCGGCGCAGTTGGAGCAGCAGCTCACGCAGCAGCCGCCGGCCGTGGTGATTCTGCCGGTGGAATACTGGCCGCCCGGCTCTGAAACGCAGCCAGCGCCCAACCGGTTCTTCGCCATGCCGGGCAACCTGCAACGGTGGTGGGAACGCCTGCAGACGGACTACGTGGCCGCGCCGGCGCTGGATAACGCCAAGTGGATGGTATTATGGCGACGATGATGAACTCCGATCCGTCGCCATCGACGTTTCAGCCGGCGCAGCCAACCCACAACCAAGTTGGTGCTTTGGCCGGTCTCCGACCGAGCCAATCCACAACCAGGTTGGTGCTTTGGCCGGTCTCCGACCGAGCCAACCCATAACCAAGTTGGTGCTTTGGCCGGTCTCCGACCGAGCCAACCCACAACCAAGTTGGTGCTTTGGCCGGTCTCCGACCGAGCCAACCCA
>JACSRL010000006.1 GCA_014879765.1 Anaerolinea sp.
CTCAGGCTCGGCATTAGAAACCGGGTTTTTGTCTTGCAGACCAAGGTCATGGCGCCGTGAAAGGCCGTTACGCAGACGAAAACCATGCCCGCACGAGAAAAACCCGGTTTCTATACGACTGGCTGAGCAGTTACAAAAAAAAGCCGGACGCTGTCGCTCTTGCGGCAACGTCCGGCCAGACTGCGCGTAGGTGGCGCCTAGACGGCGGTAGAGACCAGTTCCTCTTCCCAGTCGAGTTGATCCTGCGCCTCGATCTCGGCGAAGACCGTCTCCACCTGCTCGGCCAGCCAGTCGACCTGCACGCTGTCAATGATCAGCGGCGGGGCGAAGCGGATCACTGTGCCGTGGGTCTCCTTGCACAGCACGCCGCGCTCGGCCAGCGCCTCGCAGAAGCGGCGCGCGCCGTCGGCCTCATGGGTGACCTCCACGCCGACCAGCAGGCCGCGGCCGCGCACCTCCTGGATGTAGGGGCTTTCGATGCGGCGCAGCCGCTCCATCAGCCGTTCGCCCTGGAGCGCGGCGTTTTCCACCAGGTGCTCGTCCACCAGCACGCGTAGCGCGGCGCGGGCCACGGCCACGCCCAGCGGGTTGCCGCCGAAGGTGCTGCCATGATCGCCAGGGTGGAACAAGCCCATGATCGGCCGGTCGGCCAGGATCGCGGACACGGGATAGAAGCCGCCCGACAGCGCCTTGCCCAGCACCACGATATCGGCGCGCACCTTGTCGTGCTGGCTGGCCAGCAGCTTGCCGGTGCGGCCCAGCCCCACCTGGATCTCGTCGGTGATCAGCAACATCTGCTCGCGCCGGCAGAGCGTCTCGGCAAACTTGAGGTAGCCGTCGGGGGGCACGTTGATGCCGTTCTCGCCCTGGATGGGCTCGATCAGGAAGGCCACCGTGTTGGGGGTGACTGCATCGACCAGGGCGTCCATGTCGCCGAAGGGGACGAACTTGAAGCCTGGCGTGAAGGGCCCGAAATGTTTGCGGTACTTGGGTTCGCTGGAGAAGCTGATCACCGTGGTGGTGCGGCCGTGGAAGTTGCCGCCGCAGACGATGATCTCGGCCTGGTTGTCGGGCACGCCCTTGACCTCATAGCCCCATTTGCGCGCCAGCTTGATGGCCGCCTCCACCGCTTCTACGCCGGAGTTGAGCGGCAACACCATATCATAGCCCAACAGATCGCACAGTTCCTGGCTGAATGGGCCAAGCTGATCGTTGCGGAAAGCCCTGGAGGTCAGCGTTACCTGTTTGGCCTGTTCGACCAGGGCGTCGACGATGGTGGGGTGGCAATGGCCCTGGCTGACGGCCGAATAGGCGCTGAGGCAGTCCAAATAGCGCTTGCCGTCGACATCATACATCCAAATGCCCTCGGCGCGCTCGATGACCACGTCGAGGGGGTGATAGATGTTGGCAACGTAGCGGTTTTCCAGGTCGATATACTTCTCGGTGGACATAGCAATCTCCTTTGATGCTGATTGGTAACTGCTCAGCCAGTCGTACAGAAACCGGGTTTTTCTCGTGCGGGCATGGTTTTCGTCTGCGC
>JACSRL010000459.1 GCA_014879765.1 Anaerolinea sp.
CCGGTCTCCGACCGAGCCAGTCCGACCACCGCCACACGGAGTCCCCCATGCACCCAGACATCTCCCACCTCCTGGACATTTCCGCCGCTCAGCACAGCCACCTCTGCCCGCGCCAGGTCTTGGGCGTGCGCATCGGACTGGCCGGCGTGGAGACGCTGCAAGCGGCCACAGCCGGCCGGCCGCTGCGGCTGCTGGTGATCATGGAAACCGACGGCTGTCTGGTGGATGGCGTGACCGCGGCCACCGGCTGCGCGGTGGGCAAGCGTTCGCTGCGGGTGGAGGACTACGGCAAGATCGCGGCCACCTTCGTCGACATGGAAAGCGAGCAGGCGGTGCGGGTGACGCCGCGGCTGGACGTGCGCCAGCGCGCCTTCGCCTATGCGCCGGGGGAGCGACGCCACTACTTCGCCCAGTTGACCGGCTATCAGGTCATGCCCGACCAGGAGCTGCTGAGCATCCAGCCGGTGCGGTTGGTGCGTTCCGTGGCGGAGATCATGAGCCGGGCCGGGGTGCGGGTCAACTGCGCCTGCTGCGGCGAGGAGATCATCAACGAGCGCGAGGTGGCGCAGGAGGGACGGACGCTCTGCCAGCCCTGCGCCTGGGGCGGCTACTACACCCCCACCCAGGGCGTCAACGCGCCCGTGGCCCGCATCGCCATGCCGTCGCGCCGCCCCGTTCCCGTCGCGGGGAACGGCGCGGCGCAGCGGGCGATGCAGCGCTGAGCGCGGGCGCGCGCCTGGCCAGCCCAGGGATGCTATCGAACGTCCGCGCAGGCGCGAGACTTCAGCCAGTCGGCGCGAGGGGTGGACCCTCGAGCACGCGCGGCCGGTACTCGACGAGCTGGATACGGCCATCGAAGGTGCAGTGGTCGATCATGTCGAGCGCGACGTCAGGATAGCCGTCGTAGATGCGTTCCGCGCCGGTGGCACCGGTGATCACAGGAAACATCACGACCCGGAAGCGATCGACGATCCCGGCCCGCAGCAGCGAGCGTGCCAGGCTGACGCTGCTGAGCGTGCTGAGGATGCCGGAGCCCTCCTCTTTCATCACCCGGCCCGAGCACCAAGCCAATTTTGAACAGTTACCAAGCATCTAACCCGTTCAACGACGAACACCGTCCCTGCTGACAGACTCGTGCCGCGGCTTGAGCCGTCGCTACGCGGCCGCGGGAGCAGTTGGCTGGAACGGCTGGATCATCAGCAACTTGTCGCTCTCTGACTGCTGGGCCCGGTTTAGCCATCGTATGGCTCCTTTGGCTTCTCAAATAACATGGGTTGATATTCGGCGGGTTCTTGGGTGTATCGAACTCCGCCTTCACGGTCAAGCCGCTGAAGAGCATCACGGTGGAACTCTGGGACAATCTCAAAACCGATGAAGTGCCTCTTGAGGTGTTTTGCTGCAACCGCAGTCGTTCCGCTACCCATAAAGGGGTCAAGCACAGTCTGGCCCTCTCTCGTGGTCAGCTTGATCAAGAACTCGATCAAGCTCAAGGGCTTCTGGGCTTCGTGAGTACGCCGTTCGTCCCTCTGAAAACCAAACTCCAATACGTTAGTTGGATTGGATCCTCTTATCTGGCACGCGTCGATGTTAGTCGCCCCTATGCCATGTTCAAGAACGTTGTCGGCGATAGTGCCGCCGATCCTATAGGGTTTCATGAACCAGGCTATTGGCTCATAGACGGGAGCGAGATTGCCAAGCCGCCATCCACGCCACTCGTCCGCCGCGTCCTTGAGGCCCCGACGGTCGAACACGATGCTAAGCCGCTGTGCCCTGTCAAAAGCAGAATCCTTCTTCCAGGCAAGAATGTCTCGTAGCAAGAATCCTGTCTCCTCGAAGGCGTTCACGACACGGTGTATGGTCCGTCGCGCCCCGAACACGAAGAGGGACGCACCATTTTTCATCTTTGGCAGAACCAAGTCGGCCCACGAATGGCACCACTCCTGGTACTCGTTGCCGATATTTCTGTCCGCCTGCGACCATCCGTTGATGGGCTTTCCCCTACGCTTGAAAGCCGATTTCCCCACTTGAGCCGGGGACTGGCCAAGCAGGGCCGAGTTAGTATTGCTGTGAAGGACATCCCAGTCATCAAGGCTTATCCCATAAGGAATGTCCGAAAGGAATAGCTCTATGCTGCCGTCCTCCAGCAGAGGCAAGTGGTCTCTGCAGTCGGCCAAAGTAATCGTATCCAGGTAGGCACTGTTCATCGGAATGGTCACAACTCCAAGAGGCCGTTATCGGAAACCGATTGCACGGCCCGGATTCGGTTCTCAATCTTACGCCACATAATGACTTCTCGGATGGCCTCCTCGCGCGACAATCGCATAATCCGTTCCCGCTCTGTCGCTAGAAACTGCAAGGCCTCCTCACGAGCGACTTGTATCGACTCAATCGAGGCAATCTTCTCCTCTTTCCACATGGGAGCGATGCTCTCATCTGAGTCGAGAAGCACTCTGTTGATGGTCTGCCAGTATGCCGAAGCTACCTTCGTTGGATTCATTGCCTCGACAGCCCTGAAGACCTCATGCATAAGTCGGACGGCGCGCGATGAACCGGCGTGCTGCGCGTATCGGACAAAGACCGCTAAATGTGTATAGGTGAGGATACAGACGGAGCGCGCTGCCGCTTGCTGATATATCTGGCTTGTCCTGGCGGGAAGTTGATAAGCAGGGCAGACAATCATTGCGAATGGCTTACCATGCTTCCAGTTGTCCATTGCCTGGACTTTGAAATCCTTCTGGTTCTTCGCGGTCCGGCTCATGCGGAATGCCTTGGCATCAGCCACGAAAGCGAAATCGGGGCCTACGCACTCCACATCAGCAACATCCGCCCGCTCCCTCAAGACCAAGCTTGTGAACCCCATGGCCGTGTAGGCCTCGTGGATCACCACATCGGTGTACTTCGAGTACAGCTTCTCTTCGCTGCTGTCGTGTTCAAATCTTTCAGGGATAGCGCCACACAACCGAAGATGTGCGATGAGCGAAGGCAGGCCGGTGGCTCGAATCTCCTCACGGATCTCCTGCTCGACTCGCTCAGAATCGACACCGAAATTGCCGCTCAACCTGGTAATCTCTTCCATCCAGTATGAACGCTTTGCGATGTCCTGTTCCGTTATCACTTCAAGAACCATAACATGCCTGCTTTCCTGTGCCTCATCTATCTCGGCTAACGGAGCAAGGGATTCATGGGACACGACGGCGGCAAAGACACAACCAGGTTGGCCAAGCCAGTTGCCATGATGGATGTGCGATAATTATGGCGCTGCTCGCAGCAAAGGCCAACCGGTCAGGTCAAGGCCAGTCGCAGGACGGTTACAGGCGAAATGCCACGCCGCCATTGACGATCTCATTGATCCGCTGGCAGGGATCGTGGATGGCGTGGGCAAGCTGGCGCTGTATGATGTCCATCGGCAGCAAGAACTCCTGCACAGGAGCATCTCGCCGGGCGATATGGGTTGGCGGTGGGTAGGAATGCGAACCATACAATTCTGGCCTGTCACTCACACATGCTGATCCACCAGGATCGGATTGCCGTCGGGGTCTGTGACCATAAAGCTTGCTGGACCGGTCGTGGTCTCATCGGCCTGGCTGAGCAGTTCCACGCCCTCAGCTTTCAGGCGACGCTGAAGTTCACGGACATCGGTAAAGGTCGCCAGCTTCTGAGCATCCTGGTCCCAGCCTGGGTTGAAGGTCAGGATATTGCGCTCGAACATGTCCTGAAACAGACCGATGACATGGTCGCCGTTTTTCAGTATAAGCCAGTTCTGGTCAGGGTCTCCCCCAAAGGGCTGGAAGCCGAGCAATTCGTAGAAGGCCTTGGACGCCTGGAGATCCTTGACGGCAAGGCTGATCGAAAACGCGCCGAGTTGCATGGTGTACTCCTTACGATTGTCTCCACGGGGTCACTCGCACCCTTGTGGCAGCAGGGCGACGGATTCGCGTCGGGATAACAGCCGCTTCAATGCTCCGCCTCGCATCACCGCTACCCGTGCTAACTTGTCGAAATCTTCACCACCAGCTTCTTGACGGCCAGGCGCGGGCCGGCCGTCAGGCCGGGCATGTGGGCGTCTTCTGGCATGAAGATGGCAAAATAGCCCGCCTGCAGCCGGAAGAAGTCGCCTGCACCGGAGAGCGGCAGCCAGTCCTTCGCGGCATCATAGTCCCCTGGCGTCAGATTGCCGATATGGGCATAGCCGAACTGCTCCACCCCACGGATGACAACTTGCAAATCGATGTAGCGCCGATGCGCCTCCCATGCGCCTTCTTCCTGCGGCTTGGTGTCATACTCCTGCACCAGGGCGTAGATCTCCTCGCCGTCGATGACATACTTGCCGGCGCTCAGGGCGGAGAGGTCGGTCTGGTGGATGTAATCAAAGGCGCTGCTCAGCTTGGGGTTCAGGGCGCCATACAGATGGCTGTTGGTCATGATATCGGTAATCATGGCGCTTCTTCCTTTCACTTGACCGTAAAAAAGACGAGGTGACCTGGGGACCTGGCTGCTCTCGCCATGGGAACTGACCGCAACGCAGGCGAGATGGTGGGGATGTCAAACGGAGCCTCCTGTTCGGCGATCTCTTCGTATGACGCCTTTGCCGCCGCTGCCAGGCCACCGCGGCTAGATCGTCACAGCGCCCTCTGCCTCCAGCTGATCGAACCAGGCGATCAGAATGCGGAAGATGTCGGACTCGGTGATGATGCCTTGCAGCTTTCCTTCGGTGTCCACCACCGGCAGCCCGCCGATCTTGTGATTGTCCATCATGCGCGCGGCGTCCCGGATGTTGGCCGTGGGCAGGATGGTGAAGGGCCGGGGGGTCATCATGTCACCCATGGTCAACTTGCCCAGCAGATAGTGCAGCTCCCACACGCTCAATGAGGTGGCGTCGGAAGGAGATGCCTCGCGAATGTCGCTGCGGGTGACGATCCCCACCACCGTGTCGCCATCCATCACCGGCAGGCGGCGGATCTTGTGGCTGCGCATCAGCTTGTGGGCATCAGGCAACGCGGTGTGAACGTCCACAGTGATGACTCTGGCGGTCATCCAATCCTTGACGAGCAGGTCCTTCATGGTGCATCTCCTTGGCTCTGATTTGGAGGATTTTGTGCTCAGAGCATACCATGAGAGCTGACTGCTGTCAATTGGACATTTCGGCGTGTCGTTGCCAGGTCTCTGCGTGACGAGCCGGGCCAGATTATCCCTGCTTGACTCCCAGGCAGATCACGGTACAATCGCGTGCAACAAGCATCCACAAGTTAGCTGCCCCGCAGCGCCCCGGTGGATAAAAACAGCGGGCTCGGTCAAGAGACCGGCCCGAGCAGCTATTTTCTAAACAGGGGCCGCGTCCGGGCCCCCGGTGGAAAAAACAGCGGGCTCGGTCGGCCCCGTCCGGGGTGCTACGCAAAGACCGGCCCGAGCAGCTATTTTCTTTGCAACTGCTCAGCCAGTCGTACAGAAACCGGGTTTTTCTCGTGCGGGCATGGTTTTCGCCTGCGCAACGGCCTTTCATGGCGCCATGACCTTGGTCTGCAAGACAAAAATCCGGTTTCTAATGCCGAGCCTGAGCAGTTACTTTTCTTTTTTCTGAATGGAGTACCCTTATGAAAAGATCAGCGTTCGCGGCGATGGTCATGGTCCTCTTCCTGTTGGCAGCCTGCACGGCGCCGTTGGTTGTCACACGACAGCCAACGGCGGTTCCTGTGACCGCTCCGACCAATGAACAGGATTGCCTGCAACAAGGCGGTGCGTGGGGGCCGCAGGGCATGGCGCAAACGGACATGTGCGACCTGCCGGCGACCGATGCTGGCCAGCCATGCACCGACTCGAGCCAATGTCAAGGCCTCTGCCTGGCGAGCAACACGCCAGGGACGGGCGTCTGCAGCCCGCGCACCATCAACTTCGGCTGCCATGACATCATGCGGGAGGGCGTCCAGATGGGGATTTGCATCGACTAGTGCATTAGAAACCGGGTTTTTGTCTCACAGGCCAGGATCATGGCGCCATGAAAGGCCGTTGCGCAGACGAAAACCATGGCCGCACGAGAAAAACCCGGTTTCTGAACGACCGGCTGAGCAGTTACAAAAAGATGCCAACTTTCGGAAAAGTTGGCATCTTTGGCTGCGCTGGCTGGCCTCTCCTAGCCCTTGCCGTTGGTCGCCACCGGCAGACCGGCCTCGATCCAGGCATGCACCCCGCCTTCCAGAATCGCGACATCGGTGAAGCCCATGTCGTGCAGCAGCTTGCCGCCCAGCGCGCCCAGCGGCCCCAGAATGCAGGTGGTGATGATCGGCCGGTCGTGGTCCGACAGTTGCGGCGCACGCCAGGGTTCCGGCGCCTGATGGTCGGCCTGGTAGGTCAACGCACCGTAGGAGATGTTCAGCGCGCCCGGTACCGTGCCGGTGACGGCGACATCGGCCGCGTCGCGCACGTCGATCACCAGGGTGTACGGGTCGGCAGCCAGCCGGCGCTGCGCCTCAGCCGGTGTGACGCTGGGCACGGCCGCCAGCGCGGCCGCGGCCAGGCCGGCGAAGGTCGTCGTCTGCGCCGGCGCCACCGGCCCGCGCGTGACGGCGGTCAGCGCCTCGATGACGCCGAACTGCTTGATGCTGACGTTGCTGAAGGTGGGGTCGGCGCTCAGCATGGCTGCCACCTGGAGGGCAAAGGCGCTGGCCGCCTCGGCGCTCTCGAAAAGGTAGATGCCGCCCGCCTCGCTCCGCTCCTCGCTGATCGGCCAGATCTTCCAGGCCAGGCCGGGAACGCCGGCGATGAAGGCGGCGGCAGGGGCGCTGGCGGCCTCGTACGCGGCCGGCGTGCTGCTGAAATTGAAGTTGATCTGCAAGAGGGTCGGTGACATGGGGATGCTCCTGTTGAACGCATGTCCGTTAGAAATCGGCGCCGAGCCGGACAAAAACCGGTTGACTCTGCGTTGATTCAAGCATAAAATAGACGGCAACGGGTATCGTTTTTCGATACAAGCGCGATACAATTCTGGCGCAGCCAGCACATCGCAACCCACGTATCTGCGCATCGGTGCCCGGCACATTCTGGCAGGCGACGATGGACGCGACTGATTCTTTTGGCTATTGGGTGCGACGGCGACGCAAGGCCCTGGACCTGACCCAGGAAGACCTGGCGCAGCGGGTGGGCTGCGCGGTCGTCACCCTGCGCAAAATCGAGAGCGACCAGCGCCGCCCTTCAGCGCAGATGGCCCGGCGGCTGGCCCACTGTCTGGCGCTGCCCGACGCCGAAGGCCCGGCCTTTGTGGCCACAGCCGTGGGCCAGCGCGCGCCGGCCCGTCTGCCCCGCCTGAGCGGACCCAATCTGCACAGTCCTGGCTATCATCTGCCCGCGCCCGTCACCTCGCTGGCCGGACGAACGGAGGAAATCGCCGTCATCATCGACGCGCTGCAAGACCAAGACGTGCGCCTGGTGACCCTGACCGGCCCGGTGGGAGTTGGCAAAACCCGTCTTGCACTGGAGGTGGGACGCCGCCTGACCGGAACCTATCGCGACGGCGTCGGTCTGGTCGCGCTGGCTGCGGTGCAGGATCCGGCCCTCGCGCCGGTGGCCACGGCCAGCGCGCTGGGGGTCCACGAGGCGCGCGGCAGCGATCTGACGCAGTCCATCCTCTCCTTCCTGGCGGCCAAGGAGATGTTGCTCATCTTCGACAATCTGGAACATCTGTTGCCGGTCACCGCCTTTCTGGCCGATCTGCTGGCAGCCTGCCCTGAGCTGCGTCTGCTGACCACCAGCCGCGCCCGGCTCCACCTGTACGGCGAGCATGAATTTGCCCTTGCCGCCCTGCCGCTGCCGGAACGCAACGACGCACTGGACGCGGCCACGTCGCCGGCCGTGCAGCTTTTCTGCCAGCGGGCCACGGCCGCGCGGGCAGATTTCCAGCTCACGCCCAGCCTGACGCCGATGGTGGTCGAGATCTGCCGCCGGCTGGACGGCCTGCCGCTGGCTATCGAGCTGGCGGCCGCGCGGCTGAAGATGCTTTCCCTGCAAGAGCTGCACGCCCGGCTAGAGCGGCCGCTGCCGCTGTTGAGCCAGGGCGCGGCCAGCCCCGGCCGCCGGCGCGGGCTGCAAGAGGCCATCGCCTGGAGCTATGAGCTGCTGCCGCCGGCCGAGCGCGTGCTGCTGGAGCGGCTATCGGTGTTCAGCGGCGGCTTCAGCCTGGCCGCGGCCGAGGCGCTCTGCCAGGACGCGCCGTATGACGCGGTCCAGGTCTCCCTTCACCTGGCAGCGCTGCTGGATCATAGCCTGCTGGTGCGGCAGAAGGAGGAGCCGGCCGCGCGCGCGGCGGTGGCGCGCCGCTGCGCCAAGTGTCCCTTGCGCATCCGGCGCGGGGCGGTGGAGACCGAATCCCGCTACGCCATGCTGGAGATCATCCGCGAGTTTGCCCTCGAACGGCTGCGCGCCAGCGGCGCGCAGGCCGCGGTGCAGCGCGACCACGCCGAGTACTATGCGGCCTGGGCCAGCCACGCCGACGCCCAGTTGCGCGGGCCTGACCAGGCCGTCTGGCTGGCGCGGCTGGAGCAGGAGAGCGGCAACCTGCGCGCGGCCCTGGCCACCTTCCTGGCCAACGGCGCCCATGTCCAGCTCGCGGCCATGGCGTGCAGCCTGAGCGCGTTCTGGCGGCGTCATGGCCACTACAGCGAGGGGCGGCGCTGGCTGGAACAGGCGCTGGCGCAGATGGCGCACAGCCCAACGCCCAACCCATTGCGCGCCTGCACCCTGCAAGCGGCCGCCAGTCTGGCCTATCGCCAGGGAGATTGGCGGCAGGCCCGGCCCTGGCTGGAGGAGAGCCTGGCCCTCTACCGGGCGGCCGACGACCGGCTGGGCATGGCCCGGGTCTACTTCGACCTGGGTTGGAGCGCGGTGGACCGGGAGGAATGGGCCGAGGCGGCTCTTCTGAACCAGGAAAGCCTGCGCCACGCGCGAGCGGCCGACGACCGCTGCGCCATGTACAGCGCGCTGACCAACCTGGGCTGGGCGCGGCTGTGCGTCGGGGCATGGGATGCCGCGGCCGCGCTCTTCGGCGAGGCGCACGAGCTGGCGCAGGCCGCCGGCCACGTGCAGGGGGTGGCGGTGTCGCAGGCCAACCTGGGCTGGATCGCGCTGCACCAGGGCCAGCCGGCCCAGGCGGCCGCGCTGGCGCGCAACAGCCTGCACATGTGCCACCTGCTGGGGGAGCGCGAGGTGCTGGCCGAGTGCATCGAGATTCTGGCCGCCGCGGCGATGGCCGAGGGCGATGGCGGCCGCGCCGCCGAGCTCGAGGCCGCGGCCGCAGCGCTGTGGGAGGCGCTGCGCGTCACCCGGCCCCCCACCCGCTACGCGACGCCGGCCGCGCCGCACCAGCCCATCCCGGCCGCCCCCGCGGCCGCGGCGCGCGAGGGCCGGCCCATGAGCGTCGATGCCATGGTGGCCTTTGCGCTGGACTGCGGCGGCGATCCCGATTGAGTCCGCGCTGTCCGCGCCAGCTTCCCTCCCCCGTCAACACTCTTACCTGCAGGACTTACGCAAAACGGGTCTCGATACGGCCTGCGGGTTGAGTAGCGGGTCAGTCAGGGCTATTCACTGCCCCAGATCTGGCGCATTGAAACCCGCACGGCCTACTCGACCAACGTTTTGCGTAAGTCCTG
>JACSRL010000005.1 GCA_014879765.1 Anaerolinea sp.
TTGACTTCGTAGCGTGAATTGGCTTCACGTGTCGCATTGCAAGCGTAGATGCTACGCGAAGTGCCCGGCGCCTGCGGCTGAATAGTTACCCTTTTCAGAGGGTGCATTCGATTCAGCGGGATGCAGCCGCGAAGTCCATCCACACCTGCCCGCCCGCCGGCCGCTCTTCCGGCGCGGGGAAGATCACATCCAGCGTCAGGGTGGGCATGGCGCGCGGCAGACGTTGCAGGAGGGCCGGCAGGCCGGGCGCCAGGGTCATGCCGGGCCGCGGCCGGTGCTGAATTCGCTCCTCCAGCCCGCCCAACGCGCTCACCACCTCCAGATTGCCGGCCAGCAGGTCCAGCGCATCCTGGATCACGCCGGTGGCCTCGTCCCACAGACGGGCCAGCGTTGCGGCAGCCTCGTCGTGCAGGTGAGACCGAAACGCGTCGTGGGCGTCACCGCTGGCGCCGGCATGATAGGCCGGCAAAAACGTCTCAACCCAGTAGCGCTCGGCCGCTCGAAAGGCCGGCGCCAACAGATCGGCATAGAGCCGCACCCGCACGATCTGTCTGGTCTCTTCGACGCGGCTCATGCTGGCCAGATGGCAGGGGTACAGATCGAAATAGGCGCTCGAATCGAAGAGCGGCCAGGCGGGGTAGGCATGTTTGAGCCGCGCCAGCTTCTGCGCCAGCTCGGCCACAGCCCTGGCGACCTGTTCGGTCTGCGCCGGGCCGGCCGTTGCCTCCTCTACGCGGTATACTGGGGGAAGCGGCGCCAGATCCAGGCGTGCAGCCTCCGATCGCACGATCCAGGCTTGCTGGCTTTGCAGAATGCCAGCGGCCAGAGCGGGCAGCGAGCGCGGCAACTATAGAATCCCTACCTTGCTGTGGTCGCCCAGCGTCAGTTTATAGGCCTTGGGCTTGTAGGGTGAGCGGGTCAGCTCCACCTGGCGGCCGATCAGGCTGTCGGCCACCCGCACGGGGATGTCCACGATCTGCGAATGCTCCAGCACGATGCAGTGCTCGATCTCGCTGTCCTCCACCAAACAGTGATGGTAGATGGAGGTGAAGGGGCCGACATAGGAGTTGACCACGCGCGTCCCCTCGCCGATGATGGCCGGACCGCGCACCACGCTGTTGATGATCTCGGCCCCCGGCTCCACGGTGACATTGTCGCTGACGCGCGAGTCCTTGTCCACGAAGCCTTTGACCTCGTGGCGCAGCTCCTCCAGCACCTTGTCGTTGGCCGCCAGCATGTCGATGGGCGCGCCGGTGTCGATCCACCAGCCGCGATGCACGTAGGGATGCACTGCGTAGCCGTTGTCCACCAGCCACTGGATGGCGTCGGTGATCTCCAGCTCGCCGCGCCACGACGGCTTGATGCGGTCGGCGGCCTCGAAGATGTGGTGGTCGAACATGTAGATGCCCACCAGCGCCAGATCGCTCGGCGGCACTTTGGGCTTCTCGACGAGGCGGATGATGCGGCCGTCGTCGCCCACCTCGGCCACGCCGTACTGCTCCGGATGCTCGATGCGGGTCAGC
>JACSRL010000004.1 GCA_014879765.1 Anaerolinea sp.
TCGGCCATCACCAGCACGGCGTCGAAGAAGGCGTTGATGGGCGTCATCAGGCTGTGCAGGGCCGCGTCCAGCGCGGCCACGTCGCCGGCCGCCTGCACCGCGGGCGCCGCGGCCTGATAGGCGGCCAGCAGCGCCTGCGCGGCCGGCTCCGGGTCGATCCCCGCGGCCGGCAGCGGGTACTGCTCCGGCAGCTTGCGCACGATGCGCTTGCAGCGGGCATAGGCCGTCAGCACCGGCGACCAGTCGGGCCGGGCCACAACCTCAGCCAGCGCGGCCACAGCCCGGCGCGCCGCGGCGGGATCATCTCCCTGCGCGGCCAGCACCGCCTGCACCACGTCGTAGGGATAGCCCTCGTCGCGCAGCCAGTTCTCCAGCCGGCCGGCGATGAAGGCCACGGCCTTCTCCTGCGCCTCCTGCGTCATCGCCACCGGCAGCAGCCGCGCCGCCTCAGCCACCCCCGCGCGCACCGGGAAGCTCAGCCCGGCCTCGGCCAGGTTCTGCACGATGCCCAGCGCGTCGCGGCGCAGGCCAAAGGGATCGGCCGAGCCGCTGGGCTCCAGGCCAACGGCGAAGAGGCCGGCGATGCTGTCCAGCCGGTTGGCCAGGCCCAGCGCCAGACCGGCCAGCGAGGCCGGCCGCCGGTCGCCGCTGGCGCGCGGCAGATAGTGCTCGAAGATGGCCTGGGCCACGGCGGCCGGCTCGCCGCTGGCCAGGGCGTACTCGCGGCCCATGATCCCTTGCAGCGAGGTCATCTCCACCACCATGGAGGTGGCCAGGTCCGACTTGCACAGGCTGGCCGCGCGCACGGCCGTGGCGGTCTCCGCGGCCGAAAGGCCCAGCCGCGCCGCCACCCAGGGCGTGAGCTGCTCCAGCCGCCGCACCTTGTCCAGCATGGAGCCCAGTTGCTCCTGGAAAGTCAGCGTGGCCAGCCGCGGGGTGAAGTCCGCCAGCGGCTGCCGCCGGTCGTGCTCGATGAAAAAGGCCGCGTCGGCGTAGCGCGCCCGGATCACCCCCTCGTTGCCGGCGCGCACCACGGCCGGATCGCTGGGCTGGCCGTTGGCGACAGTGATGAAGTAGGGGAGAAGCCTGTCCCGGGAGGCGGCGTCGCGCACCACCGGGAAATAGCGCTGATGCTTTTGCATGACCTTGGTCAGAACGTCGGCCGGCAGGCTGAGGTAGCGCGCCTCGAAGCTGCCCAGGATCGCGGCCGGCTGCTCCACCAGGTCGGTGACCTCGTCCAGCAGCGCCGGATCGTCGGGCGCGACGCCGCCGACGCTGGCCGCGGCCGCGGCGATCTGCTCACGAATGAGCTGCTGGCGCTGGCCGCGGTCCACCACGATGCCGTTGGCGGCCATGGCGTCGAAGTAGTCGGCGGCGCGGGCGATGGCGATGTCGGGGGAGTTGAGCGAGCGCAGGCCGCGGCTGACGCGTCCACTCTGCGCGTTCGCATAGCTGAAGGGCACCACCTGCTCGCCGAAGAGGGCCACGAACCAGCGGATCGGCCGGCTGAAGGCGACGCCG
>JACSRL010000169.1 GCA_014879765.1 Anaerolinea sp.
AAATTCCCAGCGGCTGAGGCCGCTTCGTGCTGTCAGGCGGTGAATTCCATTCACCGATCACCATTCACCATTCACTACGGCCGCACATAACCCGGCGCATCAGGCGCCATGCCTGGCGGCGGCAGCTCCGGCCCGACCGCGCGCACGTCGTCGGGAATGATCACGTCAGCCGGGTTCATAAAGGGAATCGGGTCGGTGTAGCCGCCCCAGCCATCGCCGCGCTTGTTGGGGAAGATGCGCACGCCGAAGTGCAGGTGCGGGCCGCTGCTGTTGCCGGTGTTGTCGCTGAGGCCCAGCACATCGCCGCGCTTGACCTTGTCCCCTTCCTTGACGGTCACTTCCTTCATGTGCGCGTAGACCGAGTCGCCCCACAGGTGGCTCAGCTTGGCAAAGTGGCCAAAGCCGTTAGCCTCGTAGCCCACCTGCACCACCTCGCCATCGTCGGTGGCCAGCAGCTTGGTGCCGTTGGGGGTGCCGAAGTCCACGCCGTTGTGGCCGCGCAGGCGCACGCCGTCGTAGCTGTACTTGCTGTAGAACTCCGGCCGGTCGCCGAAGAGCTGTGTCACGCGCCACTTGCCCTCGAAGGGCTTGGCCAGCTTGATTTTTCCCGCCAGTTGGGCGGGGATCAGGAAGCGTTGCCCCTTGGGGCCCACCTCGGCCACCCAGCCGTCGATGGCGCCAGCACCGGCGACATTGCCCACGATGCGCCACCACTGCAAGTCATCAGCCTGACGCGGCCCCTCGGCGATCATCACCGGCGCGTTGCCTGGCAGCTTGGCCACGATGTCGGTCGCGTTGTCCTTGCCGCTGTAGCCGGGCGAACGGCGCACGTTGAGCGCGTCGGTGTAGGCGTTGACCACCACGTTGCCGGCGGCGAAGGTCTTGGTGGGCAGCGGCCCCACCGGCTCCGGCGGCGCAGGGGCTGTTGTCGACAGCAGCTCGGCGCCGGCCGCGCTGCGCTCGGCCGCCCAGCCAGCGACGGCGTTGCCGCTGGTGGCGCGCACCTGCCACCACGGCAAGTTGTCAGCCTGCTGCGGGCCGGCCAGGATGCTCAGCGCCGCACCCTGCGGCGCCTCGGTCAGCACATCGTTGGCTGGCTTGCCGCTGAAGCCCGGCGTGCGCCGCAGGTTGAGCGGCGCGGCGGCATAGACCCGCTGGCCGGGCTGAAACTTGCCGCTGGGCGGCGGCGTCACCGGCGGAGTGGTTGGCTCGCTGGGCGTCGGCGCAGCGCCTGGCGTCAACAGCGGCTCGCCCGAGGCCTTGGTGGCCGCCAGCCAGCCGTCGAAGCGATTGCTGAACTGGCTGGTGAAACGCACCTGCCACCAGGTCAGCCCATCGACCGTCTGTGGCCCGCCCAGCACCGTCACCTCGGAGCCGGCAGGGATTTCGTACTGGACATCGTTGGCCGGCTTCTCCTTGAAGCCGGGCGTGCGGCGCAGATTGACGATGCCGGTGGTGGTCGCCTTCATGCCTGCGCTCAGGGCCGGTCCCGGCGGCGGAGTCGGCTCAGGCGTCGGCGC
>JACSRL010000174.1 GCA_014879765.1 Anaerolinea sp.
CTGTCATGCTGAGGCTCGGCGAAGCATCCCTCTCTCCTGGAGTCATGGCCCCACCTCCAGCGTCACCCCGTCAGCGCCGTTCACCAGCAGCCGCTCCCCGGTCTGCCAGTTGTACAGCCCGACGATGACCCGCTGCACCGGCGCGGCGGCCGGGTCCAGCTCCAGCCGATAGTCGCCCTGGACGATCTCGCCCACCGACCAGGCGGTCATCGGATGCGGCTCGCCCGCGGCCAGCGGCTGGCCATCCCACTGCGCCACCCGGTTGCCGGCCTCGTCCAGCCCGTGGATGAAGACGTTGTAGTCGAAGTCGATGGGCTGGAGCGCCTGCCAGGCGAGGGTGATGTTTTTGCCCTCACCCCTACCCTCTCCCAAGGGGAGAGGGAGTTCACCGTGCCCGGGCCGGTCTCCGACCGAGCCCTCCTGCTCGGGCCGGTCTCCGACCGAGCCTTCCTGTTCGGGCCGGTCTCTGACCGAGCCCTCTTGCTCGGGCCGGTCTCTGACCGATCCCGTTTCTGCGGCTACCAGCGTCACCTGCCCCGCGCCGAAGATCATCGGCGCGGCTGTGTCGGGCAGCACCTGCGTGAAGCGGGGCGCGAGATAGGCATAGCTGCTCAGCACCACCAGCGTCACCGCTGCCGCCCACACCGGCAACACCGCCAGCCGCCGCTCCACGATCAATACGCCCCCGGCCAGCAGCGCCAGCAGCGGCCCCACCAGCGCGTACAACTGCCAGGGATAGGCCACGGTGGCCGCGACCAGATCGATGCGCCACAGCGGGCGGGCCAGGGTGGTGGTCAGCAGGATCAGGAGCAGCGCGGCGATGGCGGCGAAGCGCAGGGAATGAAGCGTGAAGCGTGAAACGTGAGGTGTATTGCCGAAGCTGAGCATGATGGTCAGCGCGGCCAGGGCCAGGGCGGCGAAGCCCAGGTGCAGCGGCAGGCCATCCTGCCAGCCGGCCGTGCTGACGCCGAAGCCCCAGGTTGACGCCAGCAACTGGTAGGGGTAGACCGCGTGGCTGGCCACCTCCAGCGCCGGACCCGCCAGCCCTGGAGCGCGGTGCAGCAGGATGAACAGCCCGCCGCCCAGCAGCGCGCCCAGCCCCACCGCGGCCGCGGCTCTGGCCCGGTTCCGCCGCTCCGCCCCCGGCCACAGCGCCCAGGCCAGCAGCAGCGCGGTCGCCCAAAGGGCCAGCCCCGCCTGCGTCCAGAAGAGCGCCGCTGTGACCAGGCCGGCAACGGCTGCGGGCGCGAGACGTGATGCGTGAAACGTGAAAGGTGAGGCGTGAGAGGTGGGGCATGAGGGGTAAAGCCTGGTGGCCGAGAGCGCCCACAGCGCCCAGGGCAACAGCGCCATGAAGAGTGTCTCGGCCAGCGCGCCGCGCACGTAGACCGTGGCCAGCAGCGGCGGCCAGAGCATGGCCACGGCCGCGGCCAGCAGGCCGGCGCGCGTGGCCAGGAGCGCTGGCAGGTTGGCTGTGGAGTCCTCGGAGTGGGCGGAGTCGCCTGCACCGCCCGAAAG
>JACSRL010000003.1 GCA_014879765.1 Anaerolinea sp.
ACAGGCATCAGAAACCGGGTTTTTGTCTCGCAAGGCCGTTGCGAAGACCAAACCCATGCCCGCACGAGAGATACCCGGCTTCTGAACGACTGGCTGAACGGTTAGAAAAGCGCCGGCAAAGGCGCGCCGGTCTGTGTCAAGACCGGCGCACGTGATTATACCACCCGCCCCCAGGCCATCCAAACGGCCTGGCCTGGCAAACGGCTTTCACAGCGCCGGTTTTGACAAAGCATTGACTTGCGGGTATAGTGCCCCCGCACACGCCGACATCTAACATGATACAAACGTCGGCGCAGTCGCCATTTGACCTTTGGAGACTCCCAACGCCATGAATGAGCTTGGGCAACTGCTGCGCGAAACCCGTGAAAGCCGAGGCATCACCCTGGCCGAGGCGGAAGCGCAGACCCGCATTCGTCAAAAATTCATCGCGGCCATGGAGGCAGAGGAATGGACTCTGCTGCCCAATGACGTGACGACGCGCGGTTTTTTGCGCAAGTACGCCGCCTACCTGGGCCTGGATGAAGAGTCCATCGTGCAGCGTTTCCAAGGCCGGGGCAACGTCGCCGCGGCTCAGCCGTTGACCGCGACGCCGCTGGACCGCGAGGTGGATTATCGCCCCATCGAGATGGACCTTTCCTCGACGGCGAACCGGCGCTCGATTCCCTGGGGCTGGATCGGCGCCGCGGTGGTGGTGCTGGCCTTGGCCGGCGCGGCGCTCTACCTCTATTTCTTCCAGCCCACCCTGGTCTCCAACCTGCTGGCGCTGCCCCGCTCGCTGCCCAACCCGGCCGATGTGATCGCGGTGGAGCCTACGCAGGCCGGCCCGAACCCCACTGTCACCGTGGAGATCAACCGCATCACGGCCACGCCCACCGCCACCCCGGCGGCAACGGCGCAGCCATCGCCCACACAGCCGGCCGCGGCCGTGACGATCACGGCCACCGCCGCGCTGACCACGACGGTGACGCCGCCCGCGGCGCAGCCGGTGGAGCGGATGACGCTGGACCTGGCCGTCCTGGCCCGCTCATGGGTGCGGGTGGTAGCCGACAACAGCGTGGTTCTGGAGGCGGTGCTGGAGCCGGGCGAGCTGCGCTCCTTCGACGCTGCCGAGGCGCTTATGCTGCGCACCGGCAACGCGGCCGGCGTTCAGGTGACGCTCAACGGCCAGACGCTGCCCCCCCTGGGCGGCGCCAGCGAGGTGGTCGAGGTGCAGTGGCTGCTGGTGGATGGCCAGATCGTGCAGTCCACGCCGACCCCGGCCGCGCCGGTCGCGCCGGCCCAGGCAGAGCCCACGCCCGATGAGACGCCGACGCCAGAGGAGACGCCCACGCCCTGAGAAGCGGTTCGAGCAGACTTCGGAAGTCGCCGGATGTATCCGGCGACTTCCGAAGTCTGGGCGGTTCACCCAAATCGGTCCCTGGCTGCGGTCGAGACTCGCTCATTCCTGACGCCGGGCCGCTTGCCAAGTCCGGGACCCGATCGATCGTTGTCAGCAGTAGCGAAGAGCGCTCTTCGC
>JACSRL010000002.1 GCA_014879765.1 Anaerolinea sp.
TCCGTCGTCGGCAGCGTCAGATGTGTATAAGAGACAGACTTAACACAGCTCACGGCAAACACATACCACCTGCGGGCCGGCTCCAACGCCGGCCTGTTGTTGGACGGGGCGCGCGCGCTGCTGGTGGACACCGGGCTGGATCGGGACGCGGCGCGGCGTATCCTGAAGCAGCTCACCGCGCTGCACGTCCAACTGGCCGCGATCGTGGTCACCCATGCCCACGCCGATCATTTCGGCGGCGCGGGCGAGCTGAAGCGGCGCACCGGCGCGCCGGTGCTGGCGCCGGCCTTCGAGGCCGCGGTGATCGAGAATCCCGCCCTGGAGCCGGTCTACCTTTTTGCCGGCGCGCAGCCGCCGGCCGAGCTGGAGGACAAATTCATCCTGGCCCAGCCCTGCGCCGTGGACAGCCTGCTCCAGCCAGGCCGCCAGGAGCTGCACGGCTTCGCGGTCGAGATCATCCCCGCGCCCGGCCACGCCCACAACCAGGTGATGGTGGGTGCGCCTCAGGAGGGGGTCTGTTTCGCCGCCGACGCCTTCTTCCCGCCGTCGGTGCTGGACAAGTATGGCGTCCCCTTCTACGTGGAGATCGACCAGACGCTGGCGACCCTGGCCAGCCTGCCCGCGCTGCCCTATGGCCTCTATGCCCAGGGCCACGGCGACGCCTATGACCGCAGCGGGCTGGAGCAGGTGCTGGACTACAACATCGCCCGCATCGGGACGATCCGCGAGCTGGTGCATGCGGCCCTGGCCACGCCGCGCGATGACAGCCAGGTGCTGCAACAGGTGGCCGGCGGGCTGGGGCTGCACATCCAGCGCCCGGCCATCTACTACCTGACCCGCACCACGATCCACGCCTGTCTCAACTCGCTGCGCCGGGCCGGCCGGGCCGAGCTGAGCCTGGTGGACAACCGCCTGCTGTGGCAGCAGGCCTGAAAGTCAATCATTGCCCATGTCAATCTGGTATGTCGAGGCTCCTCTCGAATCGCTCAACGCCATCTCGGCCAACACCATGGTCGAGCATCTGGGGATCCAGTTCACCGCCATCGACGCGGAGAGCATCACGGCGTCGATGCCGGTGGATCAGCGCACCATCCAGCCGGCTGGTCTGCTGCACGGCGGCGCATCGGTGGCGCTGGCCGAGACGCTGGGCAGCGTGGCCGCCACGCTCTGCGTCAACCCGGCCGAGAGCACCTGCGTCGGTCTGGAGATCAACGCCAACCACATCCGTTCGGTGCGCAGCGGCTACGTCACCGGCGTGGCCCGTCCGCTGCACCTGGGCAACTCCACCCAGGTCTGGGACATCCGCATCTACGACGACAACGCCGAGGAGCGGCTGATCTGCGTCTGCCGGCTGACCATGGCCGTGCTCAGACGCTAGACCCGCGCCAGCGTGGGGGCTGTGTTATCAGAGTGAGGAATTGTAACTGCTCAGGCATGGCATTAGAAACCGGGTTTTTGTCTCACAGACCAAGGTCATGGCGCCATGAA
>JACSRL010000392.1 GCA_014879765.1 Anaerolinea sp.
CACTGCCCCAGATCTGGCGCATTGAAACCCGCACGGCCTACTCGACCAACGTTTTGCGTAAGTCCTGACAATGTTACAATCGCCGTAACTGCTCAGCCGGCGGGCCAAACGTTGGTTGAGTAGCCTTCTGTGGCGTATCGAAACCAACGTTTGGCCCGCCGGCGGGTGCGAACACGTGGATTGAGTAGGCTGCCCTATCGAAATCACGTGTTCGCACCCGCGGGCTGAGCAGTTGCCAATCGCCATCACATGGCGAGCGCGCTTGACGGCCCTGCGGGAGGCGAGTTTGGCCTTGCGACCCGGCGCGCCGGCGATCTAGAAGAAACGCTTGGCCACGCTGAGGATGCCCTGCTTCCAGGGAACCCGATGGGAGACGCCCGATGCGTCCTGGAACTGGTCCAGATGCTCGATGTACCACTGGTAGTTGCGTATCAGCGCATCCTTGTTGGAGTATTTGGGGCTATAGCCCAGCACCCGTTGCGCCTTCTCGATGGAGACGAAGGAGTCTTTGCTGGCGGTTTCGTACACCCATTTGTACAGCGGCGAGAGATGAAGCGCCTCCAGCACACGCAGCGTCCAGATCATCGGCGCGGCCGGGAAGCCTTTGACCTTTTTGCCAAACCCGGCATAGTCCAGCACCGCCTGGTAATCCTCCTTCATGGTGGTGAATTCCCCCGCTCCGATGTTGAAGGTATCGTTCACCAGCGTCTTGTCCAGGGTGCAGGCCAGGTAAATGGCGTCGCAGAGGTCTGCGACATCCAGCAACTGATAGCGGTTGTTGCCGCTGCCGATCATGGGAAAGCCGCGCCCGTCCCTGGCCCAGTCGTAGAACAGCGCAAAGACGCCCAGACGCTCCGGCCCGATGAACGATTTGGGCCGGATAATCGGCACGCACATGCCCTGCTTGCGATAGTCGAGGCAGACTTCCTCGGCCATGATCTTGGCCTTGCCATAGGGCCCCACCCCGTCCAGCTTGTCATCCTCCCGCAACGGATGATGATCAGGAATGCCATACACCGCCGTCGATGACACGTGGATGAAACGCTCTGCGCCGTGCCGGAAGGCGGAGTCGATCACGTTGCGCGTCCCATCCACGTCCGTGGTCATGATGTCCTGCTCGGTATACAGGGGCAGCGCCGCGGCCGTGTGAATGACGATGTCGACGCCTTGCATCGCCTGATCCACCTGGGCGCGGTCGCGAATGTCACCCCTGATCTCGCTGATGCGCCCGCGTTCAGGATAATCGAAATCGGCGATATCCAGGGTGACGATGCGATGGCCGCGCGCCAGCAGATAACGCACGAGGTTGATGCCGAGAAAACCGGCGCCGCCGGTAATGAGATAGGTTTGAGTCACCAGAAACTCCTGATTATAAAGTCATCAGCCAGAGGCGCCGAGCTTGAAGCTGCGCTTGCAACGCGACCTGTGAAGCCAGGTCACGCTACGAATCGAGCGCAAGCGCGCGGCGCCTGAACAGCTACGATCGGAAAAGCATATGGGTGTGTTCAAAACGGGTTGATGGTGAAGAAGTTCGACTTCTCGGAGAAGTCGAACTTCTGGGCCAGCCAACCAAATCTGAATGCACCCAAAGCATGTCGATGGCTAACAGGCGCATTATAGCACACCTGTGCAGATGGACACAGATCGGCAGCAACGCAGATCGGCGGCGCGGCGCGGCGCGCGGTGCTGACAGATCGCGCGCAACAGCCCGGCCGGGAACGAGTGGGGCGCTGATTTTGACGGCGCGCCCTGTTCGGAATATACTCATCGAGTGAGTAGCTGGAGTGTTTTTCATGTCGCAACATACCGCCTACACCGCGTCCCGTTCCCCCGAATTCGCCCTGCTGGGCTTCCTGGCGGCCGGCCCGCCCACCCACGGCTATGACCTTCATCGGCGCCTGACAGACGAGCTGGGCCAGGTCTGGCATGCCAGCCAGAGCCAGACCTACGCCATCCTGGCCCGGCTGGAGGCGCGGGGGCTGGTATGCAGCACCGTGGTGGAGCAGGCGCGACTGCCGGCGCGCCGTCTGTTAGAGCTGACGCCGGCCGGCCGGGCGCAGTTCGAGGCCTGGCTGGCCGCGCCCACCGGCGCCAGCATCCGCGCCATCCGCGTCGACTTCATCACCCGCCTGTACTTTGCCGCCCGGCTGCACCCGGAGCTGGCGCCTGGCATGGTGCAGGTGGAGATAAACGCGGCGCGCGCGGTTCTGCACGATCTGCAAACCGACCTGGCCGCCACGCCGGCTGTCGAGCAGCGCTTCAACCGCCTCGCCCTGGAACTGCGTATCCGCCAACTGTCCGCTGTTATCGATTGGCTCAACACCTGCACGATCCCGGAAGGAGACTCCCATGCGACATCTGGCCCGCCTGCTCTGCCTTAGCCTGCTGCTGGCCGCGTGCAGCGCCCCGCCCGCGGCGCCGACGACACCCGCGACGCCTGCAACACCCACGACCCCTCCTCCCGCCACCCTGACCGTCTTCGCCGCGGCTTCGCTGACCGAATCCTTCGGCGAGCTGGGGCAACTCTTCGAGGCGCGGCGCCCCGGCGTCACTGTGGTCTTCAACTTCGCCGGCTCGCAGCAACTGGTCCAACAACTGGCCCAGGATGCGCCGGCCGACGTCTTCGCCAGCGCCAACAACCGCCAGATGCAGGCTGCGGTGGAGACCGGTCGCGTCGACGCGGCCAGCCCGCAGACCTTCGTCCACAACCGGCTGGTGGTGGTCACGCCGGCCGACAACCGGGCCGGGCTGGCCAGTTTCGCCGACCTGGCCAGGCCGGGGCTGAAGCTGGTGCTGGCCGCGCCCGAGGTGCCGGTGGGGCAATATGCCCAGGAATTTTTGGAGCTGGCCGGCCAGGATCCGGCCCTGGGCGCGGATTTCGTCGCCGGCGTGACGCAGAACATCGTCTCCTACGAGGAGAACGTGCGCGCGGTGCTCAGCAAAGTCGCGCTGGGCGAGGCCGACGCGGGCATCGTCTATGCCACCGACGCGGCCTCGGCCGGCGACGCGGTGCGCATCCTGCCCATCCCCGACGCGCTCAACGTCGTCGCCAGCTATCCCCTGGCGCCCATTGCCAACAGCGCGCAGGCCGAGCTGGCGGCGCAGTTCATCGCCCTGGTGCTCTCCCCCGAAGGCCGGGCGGTGCTGGCCCGCTACGGCTTCGACCCCGCGCCCCAGCCATGAGTCCATCGCCGCCGCGCCCCCGTTCAGCCGGCCGCGGCCGGCTGGACGGCTGGTGGCTGCTCAGCCTGCCGCTGCTGGCCTTTCTGGTGGTCCCCATCGCGGCGCTGCTGGGCCGCGTCGAGCCGGATCAGGTGCTGGACAATCTGCGCAGCCCGGTGGTGCGGCAGGCCATCGGCGTCAGCCTGCGCACCACGCTCTTCAGCACCGCGCTGGTGATCGTCGCCGGCATCCCGGTGGCCCAGGTGCTGGCCCGGCCCGACACCCGCCTGCGCCGCCTGGTGGATGCGCTGGTGGACCTGCCCACGGTGCTGCCGCCGGCCGTGGCCGGCATCGCCCTGCTGGTCACATTTGGCCGCCGCGGCCTGCTAGGCGGGGTGCTGGAGCTGGGCGGCGTCGCCATCCCCTTCACCCAGGCGGCCGTGGTGCTGGCCCAGCTTTTCGTCTCCGCGCCCTTTTTCATCAAGTCCGCGGCCATCGGCTTTGGCCAGGTGCCGCCCGATCTGCGCCAGGCGGCCGGGCTGGACGGCGCCAGCAGTTGGCAGGTCTTCCGCTTCGTGACGGTGCCGCTGGCGCGCACCGCGCTGATCACCGGCGCGGCGCTGAGCTGGGCGCGCGCCCTGGGGGAGTTCGGCGCCACCATCATCTTCGCCGGCAACTTCCCCGGCCGCACCCAGACCATGCCGCTGGCCATCTACATCGGCTTCGAGCTGGACTTCAACCTGGCGTTGACCCTCTCGGCCATCCTGATCGGGCTGTCGCTGCTCACCCTGCTGCTGGTCAAATGGCTGCTGCACCCCAAGGCGGGGGCGGACACGCCAGCCTGACCACGCCAGGCTTTCTGCCCTCTGCCTCTTTGCGCCTTTGCACGCCTGGGGTGTTATAATCGTCACATATGAAATTCCACCACGCCAGCCTGCGGCGCGGGCCAGGGCGCTGAAACCACGACGCTATGCCTGAAGAATCGCTGCTTAGCCGCCTGCGCACCGCCCGCGCCGCCTATCCGCGCGCCTTCTGGGTGCTCTTCTGGGGCCTGCTGATCAACAGCGCCGGCGCCAGCATGGTCTGGCCCTTCCTGACCATCTTCATCCGCCAGCGGTTGGGCGTGCCGCTGACCACGGTGACGCTGCTCTTCTCGCTCAACGCGATCGCCGGGCTGGCCGCGCTCTCCTTCGTCGGCCCGGCCGTGGACCGCTTTGGCCGCCGCTTTGCCATGATCATCGGGCTGATCGCGGGCGGGCTGATCCTGCTGGCCATGAGCTTCGCCACCACCCTGCCGCTGTGGGCCGCGGCGATGGTGGCGCAGGGGGTGTTCAGTCCCTTCTACCGGGTGGGCAGCGACGCGATGATCGCGGATATGATCGAGCCGGGCCGCCGCGCCGGCGCCTATGCGCTGCTGCGCATGATCAACAACCTGGGCATCGCCATCGGCCCGGCCATCGGCGGCTTCGTGGCCGGCATCTCCTACAGCCTGGCCTTCGCCATCGCGGCCGCGGCCAGCCTGCTCTTCGTCTCCCTGATCATCTTCAAGGTGCCGGAGACGCTGCCCACCGGCGCGGCGGCGCGGGGCGGCGGCTATGGCCCGGTGCTGCGCGACCGCTCCTTTCTGGCCTTCTGCGGCGTCTTCGTCCTGGTCACCATCCCGGCCGCGGTGTTGATGGTGCTGCTGGCGGTCTACGCCAAGGAGAATTTCGCCGTCCCCGAACAGCAGTATGGCTTCATCATGGCCACCAACGCGACGCTGGTAGTGCTGCTCCAGTACCGGGTGACGCGCACCAGCCAGCGGTATGACAACTGGCGCGTGCTGGCGCTGGGCGCGCTCTTCTACGCCGTGGGCGCGGGCAGCGTGGCGCTGGGGCAGGGCTTCTGGGCCTTCTGGCTCAGCATGGTGATCCTGACCTTCGGCGAGCTGCTGCTGGCCCCCACCGGCTCGGCCATGGCCGCGGACCTGGCGCCGGTGGACATGCGCGGGCGCTACATGGGGCTCTACGGGCTGACCTGGGGGATCAGCTACGGCCTGGGGCCGGTGATCGCCGGCGTGCTGAACGACAACCTGGCGCCGGTGGCCATGTGGGTCTTCGCCGGGCTGGCCGGGCTGGCCGCGGCCGCCGGCTTCGCCTGGCTGGGCCGCCGCGCCGCGCGCCGGGTCCCCGCGCAGCCCTGATCGGGTCTCGGCCCTGTCAGGCTGACCGCAGGGGCGCGTCTGAATCTGGTTGAACGGCGTGGCCAGCGCAGGTCGAGTAGGGCAGGCGGCGTCTGTCTCGTGAGGTACTTGAACGCAGCCGGCTTCTGGACGCCGAAAGCCGCCGCCTGGCTCGTAGCGAGACCGAAGCGAGTCGCGCGGCAACCCGCTCCGGTCTCGACACTTGCGCCGCACGCACGTGCAGGTGTACGCTGGATTAGGCTGCCCTCATGCGACGCTCGTTACCTCAACCCGCTCCCCCACTCCGGGGTGCTTCGCAATCGACCTACGCTACCCAACTCATTTCAAACACACCCCTGACCGCAGGGGCCGAAGCATCCCCCGCTGTCCAAATATTGAACGCGGGTGTGCTATAATGGGCGCACCTATCCCCGGAGGCACATCGATGAACACCAACGAAGCACTGCTCCAGGCCATCGACCAGCTTTGGCCGGAGCTGCCCATCTTGATCGGCGAGACCTGGCCCCAGTTCGAGGCGCAGCTTGCACCGCTGCTGGCCCAGGTGCGCAGCGATCCGGCCGGCGCGTCCACCCCCGCGGCCCAGATCATGGCGCTTTTCGCCGGCCATGGCGAGGCCCACATCCGGCTGATGATGGCCATGCAGGCGCTGAACGACGCCGCTGAGCAGGCAGCGATCAAGGGCTTCACCTATGGCGTGACGCAGCCCGCCGCAGCCGCGCCGGCCATCCGCTACACCGACATCGCCTGCCCGCGCCGCGTCTGGCTGGGCGCGGCGCGCGTCGCGGTGGTGGTGCGCCTGACGGTGACAACGCCGCAGGCCAGCGCGTCAGTGCAGGCGCTGACGCTGGACCCGGCCCAGCCGGTGCAGGTCAGGCTGGCCGCGCCTGGCTTCATTCTGCTCAGCCCGCCGGTGCAGCCGGTGGAGATCCTGCCCGATGCCGACAGCGCGCCGCTGGTCTTCGACCTGCGCCCTGACGTGGCGGGCCACACCACGCTGACCTTCGACTTTGCCCAGGGCAATCAGCCGGTGGGGGTGGCCACGGTTCCGGTGGAGATCACCGCCTTCGAGGTGATCGAAGGGGTCGAGCCGCGGCCGGCGGGCAGCCTGGCCTTCCAGCCGGGGCTGGCCTCCCCCGACCTGGTGCTGCACATCGCGCTGGAGAAGGACGCGCTGGTCTTCTCGCTGCTGCGCGAGGGGGGCGCCTGGTGGCGCACCTTCCCCCCTGTTCCCTTGCAGCAGGCGCCCGCGGCCTATGCCACCGAGTTCTACCGCGCCATGACCAGCCTGGTGGAGGCCGAAGACCCCACCGTGCAGGCCGTGCTGGGCAGGCGGCTGACCATCCCGGCCGAGGATGTGGATCGCCGGCTGAAAAAGCTGGGCCAAAATCTGTGGAAGCTGCTGATCCCCGACGAGCTGAAGGCGCTTTACGCGGCCGAGCGCGCGGCCTGGGCCAGCAAGACGCTGCTGATCCAGTCCGACGAGCCACACCTGCCCTGGGAGCTGGTCTGGCCCTACGATCCGGCTGGCCAGTGGAGCGACGAGCTGCCCTGGTGCGGCACGCTGCTGATGACCCGCTGGCTGCGCAAGGATGGCCGCGGCAACGGCAATGAAACCCCGCCCGGCGCGCTGGCGCTGAAGCGGCTGATCGTGCTGGCGCCCAGCTATTCGCTGCTGCCTGACCTGGCCGGCGCGCAGCGGGAGCAGGAGGCGCTGCACGAGCTGGCCATCAGCTACGGCCTGCGCGTCATCAGCCCCACGAATCCCACCTGGGGCCAGGTGCTGGATCTGCTGGAGGGGGGCGGCTACGACTGGGTACACGCCGCGGCGCACGGCAACTTCTACGCCACGTCGCCCGACGGCGATTCGGCGCTCTGGCTGGCGCGCGATCGGGCGCTGACCCCGGAGGATGTGGTGGGAACGGAAAGCGAGGCCTACCTGAGGAGCGCCCGCCCCGGCTTCTTCTTCAACGCCTGCCAGGTGGGGCGTCAGGGCTGGGCGCTGACCCGCATGGGCGGCTGGGCCAACCGGCTGATCAGCGCGGGCGCCGGCCTCTTCATCGGGCCGCTGTGGGAGGTGCTGGACGAGAGCGCGCTGACCTTTGCCCGTGAATTCTACAGCGCGCTGTTGGCCGACGAGACCGTGGCCAGCGCGACCCGCCGCGCCCGGCTGGCCGCCCGCGCGGCCGGCGACCCCACCTGGCTGGCCTACAGCGTCTACGCCCACCCCAACGCGCGGCTGAAGCGGGAATGATCGCCCGACAAAGCCCGCCAGACCGATCGTGTCACCACCCAGCCGGCGGGTGCGCGCGCATGGATCGAGCAGGCCGCCGTACCCCGGCACATGTGCCGAAGCGCAGCGCAGGGGCAAGTGTCGAGATCCACATGCTGGCACCCGCCGGCTAAGCAACTGTCCAAAATTAACTGGGCGCTCTGGCCGGTCTTTGCGCAGCACCCCGGATGGGGCCGACCGAGCCAGCCCGCGACGTTATTTTTGACAGGTACCAAGCAGTTGCCCTATCGCTTCATCAAACGCCAGCCCTGCTGCACCGCCTCGGCGACGTTGACCACCAGCACGATGGCGACGACGATGTCGAAGGCCGGCGCCAGGAGCTCCCACGCGGCCAGGCTGGGGCCGGCCAGCATCAGCGCGGCAACAACGATGCCGGCCAGGTTGACCAGAAGCGCCAGCACCCGCAGCGCGGGCGTCCAGCGGCCGCGGATCAACGTCGCCACTGCCAATACCACATCGGCCGCCAGCAGCGCCATCATCCAGGGCACATAGCGCATGAACGCGGGCGAGAAGATGGCCATGGAGGTCCATTCGCTGCCGTGGACTGCCAGCCGGCCCTGCGAATCCAGCAGCGCGCCCAGGATAACGATGAAGGCCGTGGTGAAGATCACGGTGACGATGGTCTCGGCCGTGCTGACGCGGTCGACATTGCCGGCTGCCGGCAGGGAGCGGGGATCCCAGCTCCCGCCGGCCCGCTGCAACTCACGCAGGTTGAGTCGCTCCATCAGGGCAAAGATCACCACCACCCAGGCCACCGCCTGCATCAGGCCGTTGAGGATGCCGCCGACCAGATCGACCACGCTGAGGGTGGCCGGCGACTGGGAGATGGAGAGAAGGGCGCCGAAAAGGCTGACGGCCAACACGATGCCCACCACCACCCGCAGCACCGTGATGAAGGTCGGATAGAGCAGCGGGCCGATCAGCCATTGGCTGGCGCCGTAGCGCATGGCGATCTCGCGCGGCGGGCCGAATTGATGCAGCACGGCGAACACCTGCTCATCGCTGGCCGCGACGCCGGCCGTCTCGGCCTCCAGCGCGTCTTGCAGCAGAGAGCGTATCTCTTTTTCCACGTCCGCCCGGTCCTGCGCCGGCAACATCCGGCCCACCTCGGTCACGTAGCGATCGATCCAGTCCTGTGCGTTCATCGTTCATGCCTCCGGTGAGAGCAGACCATCCAGCGCCTGGCTGAGCTGACGCCACTCGGCCGTCAGATGCGCCAGGGCGGCCTGGCCTTGCGGGCTGCGCACATAGTAGCGGCGGGGCCGGCTCTCGTCGGCCAACTGCCACTGGCTGGTCAGCAGGCCCTGCTCCTCCAGCCGGCGCAACAGCGGGTAAAGCGTGCCCTCGTTGATCTCCAGGCCGCGTTGGCCGAGGCTCTGCTTGAGCGAATAGCCATACTGGGGCGCGCGGCATTCGGCCAGCACAGCCAGCGCCAACAAGCCGCGGCGCAGCTCCGAAGCCAGATTCTCGAAAGGGGTGGGCAGGGTCGTTGGGTTTGCCATGTGCGGCATTATACTATATGTCGCACAGTATTGTCAAATCCAAGGCAATTGTCTCTCGTGGAGAGGTTGGGACATGACCCTGCGTGGCATGGCGCTCAAGCACACTTGCGTGAAACGTTGGCAGGATAGAGAGGACCTATGGTACAATCTTCCACGAGGGCCACCTGCACCGATCGGCAGGGGTGGCCTGTGGCAGGTTTTCAGAGATCGCTGCGAACAAACGAGCGGCAGGCCGTGGAGAGACTATGATGAGCACCCTGACCATTGAGTATCCAAGTGAAGTGCTGTGGGCGTTGCAGCAGGAACCCGACGAATTCGAGGCCGATGCGCGACTGCTGTTGGCTGTCAAGCTGTATGAAACCGGCCGGCTGAGCACAGGGCTGGCCGCACAGCTCGCCGGCGT
>JACSRL010000384.1 GCA_014879765.1 Anaerolinea sp.
CAGCGGAACCATGCACCGACATGTGCCGGGCAAACTGCTTCAGCAAGTGATTCTCGGCGAAACCGACGCCTACCGGGAAACGGCTCCGGCTAGCTTCTGGCACAAGTGCTTCGCCCCGGTCCTGCCATGCCAGCAGCGTGGTCAGTAGTTCCGGGACACCACGTAAATCGGCCACCTTTTCAGGCAAGTCGATCCAACTCGCCAGATAATGCGTTGGGAAAATCCGCTGCACCACCTCCTCATGCCCCAGGTCATGCTGCTTGTTCTCCAGGCAATAGCTGAGCAGCAGATCGGCCAGCATGGCCGGGCCGCAGTTGTCGGCAAAGCCATCAAAATCGCCGCCAGCGCGAGTCAGCAAACCATTGGCAACATCGACCAGCCGGGGCGACTGTCGACTGCCCTGGGAATCCTGCCGCCCGAAGGCCTCAACGAAGTGGCCTCTGCCTCGGCGCTGACCCCAGCGCGCCATGTACAGCATGGCTGGCAACAGGCTCCCCACCTCGAAGTGCTGCGGGGTGAAAGGCAGCGCCGGGAGATAGTTGGCGCTCCATAAAGCCCTGGCGCGCGCCGGAGTCAGCACATTCTCGACGATGGTCTTGGCGTTCACGCGGCTTCTCTCACCAGTATCTGCCTCCCATCCCGCGCCTCCACGCGAACCCGGAACATGCCGGCTTCATCGCCGGGGTGCCAGCCGTGCAATTCGCGCGCGTCTTCCTGCGCCAGGCGCTGAGTGAAGATTTCAAGGTGGGCGAACACGCCCTCCTGCCCGGCTCCGGATAGCTGAGCGCCATCTTTCAGCGCCAGCAGCAGGTGGAAAAGTTCCAGGCCTATTGGCAAGCGCTCTTCGCCACCCGCCGCGTAGCCATAGATCAGCAGCAGATGGGTATGCAGGCTTTCCAGGCCTTCAGCGGTAGGAGGCAGGCGCGCTTCCAGACGGAAGCGCTCCCAGGGCTTGACCACCCAGAAGGCACTTTCAGTGGGGGTTCGCGGCTGGATGCGCAGCGGCAGGCCAGCCTCGCGAGAGAACGCGGCCTCGGGCAGGTCCTCCAGCCGGGCGATGCCCAGACACAGTTCACGGCAGAGGTCAGCGCGCTCGTCCTCGTTCATCAGCGGCACACGGCGGAAACGATCCAGATGCTGGCCACCGAACAAAGGCAGGGCATCGATGGGAAGCTGCAATGCCGCGTAGCAAGCATGATCCCACTCGAACCACGCGCGGCGACGGGCAGAGGCCAGCGCGGCGGCGATGTCGTCCGGGCCATGCGGGGTCTCCCTGAGCAGGTGCCGGTCGAGTAAGGGATTGCTGTCCAGCGCCGGGTCGAAACGGGCGAGTTCCGAGAGCAGCTCGCCTTGCCGTTGCGGCGCGTCGGCGGCAAACGCCCGATCCCAATAGCGGGGTGGCGTCAATTCCGGCTCGGCATGGAGTTCGCTGCAGTCATGCACGCCAAAGAAGATGAAGGCCAGCGCCGCCCGCAGTTCGCGCGCCGTAATATGGACTTCGCCGCGCA
>JACSRL010000001.1 GCA_014879765.1 Anaerolinea sp.
TGGCAGTGCATGACTCCCCCGGAGGTGCGCACGCGGGCCTATCTGCCGCTGCTGCGCATCCGGTCGTGACGCCCAAGGTGGGATGCTGAGCACCAGCATAGGATGAGAAGCAGCTCGTCACCGTGCAACGCAATCCGTGACCCGGAGTCTGTGGAAGGTGTCTCTTGGTTGCGTGAAACGTGAAACGTGATGCGTGATGCGTGATGCGTGATGCGTGACGAGTGATGCGTGATGCGTGATGCGTGATGCATTTGAACATAATCTATCATCTGCGCACACAAATCACACCCACCCACGTTTCACGTTTCACGTTTCACCTTTCACTCGTCACGTCCGACCGGGGAGGAAAGCCCCAACGCCGCGCCCACCCGCTGACGCACCGCGGCCTGCACCTTTTCGACGGACTGGGCCGCGTCCACCAGCAGCCAGCGGCCTGGCTCGGCCGCGGCCATCTGGAGGTAGCCGGCCCGCACCCGCTGGTGATAGGCCAGCGTCTCGCGCTCGAAGCGGTTCCACTGGCTGGCGTCCTCGTCGGCATGCAGTTGTTTGCGCCGCAGCCCCGCCGCCACGTCGATGTCCAGGAAGACTACCAGGTCCGGGCGCAGTCCACCGGTGGCAAAGGCGGTGATCACCGCCAGCGTCGCCAGGTCCAGCCCACGGCCATAGCCCTGGTAGGCCAGCGTCGAGTCGGCGTAGCGATCGCAGAGCACGACGCCGCCGCGCGCCAGATGCGGCCGGATCACCTGGCCCACGTGCTGGGCGCGCGCGGCCGAGTAGAGCAGCACCTCAGCCGCATCCTCCATCTCAGTACAGGCCGGGTCCAGCAGAATCGCCCGCACCCGGTCGCCGATGGCGGTGCCCCCCGGCTCGCGGGTGAGCAGCACATCTTGTTTCATCGGCCGCAGCCAGTCTGCCAGCAGGGCGATCTGGCTGCTTTTGCCGCTGCCCTCAGGGCCTTCGAAGGTGATGAACATGGAACAGGGACTTCACTCACGCAGGATGCGCACGTGGCGGTAGGGATCCCGCCCGTGGCTGTGGCTGATCAGGTTGGCGGTGCGCGCGGCCTGATGCTGCTGGCGGCGCACCGTGGAGGGCTGCGGGCTCAGATCCACCGACTGCGCGCCGGTCAGCACGCGGCGAATGGCCTCCTGGGCCTCGCGCATGGCCGTGTCCAGCGAGTCGCCCAGTTGGTCGCTGACGCCGAACAGGTCGGCCAGAAAGCTCTCCATCTGGAGCAGGGTGTTGGAGCGCAGCACATAGACCGGCAGGCGACGCTCTTCGGCCTCGACGATGGGCTGGGGCCGCTTGCGGTAGTAGCTTTTGAGCGTCACCAGCACATCGGCGCGGCGCAGGTCATCGACGAACTGCGCCGGCACCCCCATGCGCTGGGCCGTGGTGCGCAGCTTGTTCAGCCCCACGCCGTAGGCGTAGATGCGCTGCAAGGCCAGCGCGCGCGGCGGCAGCGTCTCGGCGCTGGCCTTGCAGCGCATCTACGCCTACGGCGTGG
>JACSRL010000630.1 GCA_014879765.1 Anaerolinea sp.
AGGCTGAGCAGGGTCACATCGTCCTCCTGCTCCCAGCCGGGGCCGGTGAAGCTGCGCAGGCTGTCCAGCGAGCAGACGATCAGATCGCCGTGGTCGATGCAGCCGTCCAGCAGCCCCTGGACGCGCGGAAAGCCGTACATCTCGCCGCTGGGGCTGTGGGCCTCGGCCAGGCCGTCGCTGTAGAAGAAGACCGTGTCGCCGGGGGCCAGCGCGATCTCCTTCTCCTCGTAGGCCATGCCGGGCAGCAGGCCCAGCGGCATGCCGGTGGCGCGCATCTCGTGCACGCCCTCAGCGCTGCGGTGGAAGGGCAGGTCATGGCCAGCGTTGGCAAAGCGCAGCACGCCGGTGGCCGGATCCAGCAGCGCGTAGAGGCAGGTGACGAACATGCGCGGCGGGATGTCGTCGATCAGCAGCTCGTTGACCCGCTCCAGCACCGCGCTGGGGGCGATCAGCCGCTCGCTGGCCGCGCGCAGCAGGGTGCGGGTGGTGGCCATCACCAACGCGGCCGGCACCCCCTTGTCGGTCACGTCCCCCACCACCAGGCCGATGCGGCCATCGTCGAAGAAGAGGAAGTCGTAGAAATCGCCGCCGACCTCGCGCGCCGGCTGGTAGTAGACCGACACCTCCCAGCCCGGCAGGTGCGGCACATCGCGCGGCAGCAGGGTCTGCTGGATCAGCCGGGCGACCTTGAGTTCCTGCTCCATGCGCTCCCGCTGGCGGGCCTCGATCTGCTGCTGGCGCACCAGTTGCGCCACGCGCAAGGCGGGCGCGGCCTGCGAGCTCAGGTCGTCCAGCAGCTTGCGGTCGTCGCTGGTGTACTCCTGCTGGCTGCGCCGGCCGCCCAGGTTGATCACGCCGATCAGCTCGCCCTGGCTGAAGAGCGGCGCGATCATGGCCACCCCGGCCGCGCGCAGTTGCTCCAGCGCCGGCGAGTCCAGGTTGAGCCGGCTGAGCTCCAGCGCGCCGTTGCTGTGGTGCATGGCAGCCAGCAGCGGGTCGGTCGGCGCGATCTCCAGGTCAAGCTGGATGGCCGCCGGGGCCACCGGCGTCGGGACAACCGCCGTCTGCTCCGGGGCAATTCGAGGTTGATCTTCGTTGCGTCGCTTGAAAATACTCGCCATAGCGTCTCCATTCACGGGCCAGTATAACGGACAAACGTCCCGAAAACGTTACGAAAAGCGTTACGGGAGGGGTCTTGAGCACGAATTCGCGAAGTTTGTCGAAGTCACGAAGCGCGAAGGCGCGAAGCACGCGGTGGTTCACCATCTTCCTGGGATGGCACCGAAGGCTCTTGGCGCACTTCGCGCTTCATGCCTTCGTGTGCCTTCGTGTGTTCGTGATCCAAACCCTGTCGCCAGTACACCCCGACCGTCCAAGAAACGCTACGAAAAGCGTTACGAAGCTATTAAGCGTCGGATCCCGACCATTTCGCGCACCCAGACATCGTCTGTAACGGTGGTTGTGCTGCTTTCGGGCCTGCAGCAGCTATGCTATAATAGCGATGAAGTTGCACTGCACCTGTACTTGGGAAAAGGAGTGAGACCACATGTCCTATCGTTACCAATCGGATGTGCGCTTAGATACTGCCGATGCTCGACGGCCGCAGTTGGTGGTGGCTGTGCCGCTCGATCAAACGGACATCGTCCGTGATGCGCTGGCAAGACTGGCAAGCAGCGCTGCGCCTGGCACTTCCGCCCAAGAGGTAATCTTGAATGCGCTGCGCACTGCGGCCGAGCAAGCCTACTTCTGGACGCCGCGATGGCAGGAGAAAGAGCGCGCTGCGGACCTGGCCATTGCCGAGGGACATGTCCAAACCTTTGGCAACGTCGATGACATGATCGAGTTCTTGGACCAACAATGAAGTTTCGTCCTGCCCAGACCTTCTGGGAAGCATACGCAGCGCTCCCGGCTGACATCAAGGAGAAGGCGAGGGAGGCATTCCAGCGCTTCCAGGATGGCGCCGAGCACCCGCCCTTTCATCCATCGTTGCGCATTCGCAAGATGTAGGGGCATGCGGGCATTTGGGAAGGCCACGTCACCCTCCAATACGTCTTCACGTTCCAGATCGAACATGACTCGGAGACAGGGGAAATCCTCTACGTCTTTCGCAACATCGGTACGCACGACATCTATCGCCGGCCCTGATCGCGGCCAGAATCGAATAGCACAACGCTGACCTGCTCCGGCTGCAGCGCCTCCTGCGCGACCCGCACAAGTCAGCCGTGGCATTTGCCAGCAAGACTGCTGTGTCTTACAATTCCGTCATGGATACGTTGCAACAACCGCGCAGCATCGCCCAAGTCTACCGCATAATCGGGTTGTGCGATCAGCCCAGCGACTTCACCTTCTGGCAAAGCCAACCTGCGGCAGCGCGGCTGGCAGCCCTCGAGGAAATTCGACGCGAATTCCACGGTTGGGACGATGATACTCAGCCCAGACTTCAAAGAGTTTGTACAATCGTTAAACGATAACGGCGTCCGTTATCTGATCGTTGGCGGCTACGCGGTGGCACTTCACGGCCATCCGCGCTATACCAAGGATCTGGACGTGTGGCTGTGGCTGGATCGAGATAATGCGCTCCAGGTCATCGCAGCACTTGAGCAATTCGGCTTTGGGTCGCTGGGTTTGCGCGCCGATGACTTCTTGGTCGTCGACCAGATCGTCCAGTTGGGTTATCCGCCAAATCGCATCGACCTGCTGACTTCGCTGCCAGGCGTTGAGTTCAGCGAGTGTTATCGTGGCCGGGTCATTGTCGAGATCGACGGCGTTGCGGTGAACTTCATCGATCTGGATAACCTCAAGAAGAACAAGCTGGCGTCGGGACGATACCAGGACCTGGCTGACCTCGAAAACCTGAGCTGAGTCTCTCAGGGGTCCGCAGCTATTCAGCCCGGAGGGTTCATGTGCCCTTCGGGCCTTTTGTTTCTCGCAGCCACACGCTCACATGCTCCGGCTGCAACGTATCGTCCACGACCTGCACCAGCTCGGCCAGCAGCGCGTCCAGTTCGGTCTCGTCGCGCGTGGTCTGGGCGAACCTGGCCAGCACCTGCTGCGCGTTGGTCTTCTTGCGGAAGAAGCGGCGGTCGATGGCGTCCTGGATGCGGCGGCGCAGCGGGGTGAACAGCGCGGCGATGGCCAGGGTCGAGATCACCACGGCCAGCATGGATTGCTCGACGCCCACCAGTCGGCGGGACAGTGCCTGCAACAGCACGACGCTGCCGAAGTAGACGAGGCTCAAAAGCACAGTCAACACCGAGTAAACCAGCGTCTTGCGGATGACGACGTCGATGTCCCAGAGATGATAACGCAGGATGGCGAGACCAATACTCAACGGCAGCAGAGCCAGATTGACCATTGTCGGTATCGGATGTATCATCGCTACGCATACCCGATACCGATAGGAGATCATCATGCTGGACTCGCGCCTGTTGGCTCGTTTGAATCGCAAGAAAGCGCTGTTCGATACGTTGCGTCCACTGCCCTCTGCCGCCGTGCATCGCCTGCACGCGCAGTTGACAACCGAGTGGACCTATCACTCCAATGCCATCGAGGGCAGCACGCTGACGTTGCGCGAGACGCAGTTGATCATCGAGACGGGGTTGACCATCGGCGGCAAGACCCTGCGCGAGCACTTCGAGGTGATCAACCACAAGCAAGCGATTGACTATGTGGAAGCGCTGGCCACGGGCGGTGAGCCGATCGACGCATTTCAGGTGCGCCAGATCCACAGGCTAGTCCTGACTGGCATCGACGACGCCAACGCCGGTCAATACCGCAACCTGCCGGTTCGCATCGCCGGCGCACGCCACCAGCCGCCGGAAAGCTGGGAGATCTCACTGCTCATGGCCCAATGGACCGAATGGCTCCACGGCGACGCACTGGCATTGCATGCAGTGGAGCGTGCGGCGCTGGCGCATCACCGGCTGGCCGCGATCCATCCTTTCATCGACGGCAACGGTCGCACGGCCCGACTGGTGATGAACCTGCTGCTGCTGCGCGATGGGTACACACCGACCATCATCCTGCGCGAGAACCGGGCCCAGTACTATCGGGTCCTGGCCGAAGCCGATGCGGGCAAAGAAGCGCCGATCGCCAATTTCGTGGGCCGCGCCGTTGAACGCGGTCTGACCCTCTATCTCGATGCCTGCACGCCCCAACGCGGCCCGTCTGCTTCCGCCGATCAATGGATACCTCTGCGTCAGGCTGCTGAGAGCACGCCCTACAGCCAGGAATACCTGAGTCTGCTGGCGCGCACTGGCCGGCTGGAGGCCGTCAAGCGGGGCAAGGTGTGGTACACGACGCGACAGGCTGTGGATGCCTACCGACGGTCGGTGGAGGCGTCCCGCGACGTCTCGCTCTAGTCGCGGCGTTCCCACTCGGCCGGCCGGCGGCCCAGCGCCAGCCACTCCGGCGCCAACGGCATGACGCCCAGATCAGCCACGATGCGCCGTGCGGCCAGGCCCAGGATCGCAGTCAGGGTGGGGTAGGCGATCTGCAGCTCGGCCAGTTGCTCGACCCACATATCAGCCGCCATGCCGGCCGCGACCACGTGGACGATCTCCAGCGCCTGCTCGCCTACCACGTGCGCGGCCACCAGCCGGTGCGTCGCCCGGTCGACGATCAGCTTGCAGAAGCCCTCGGTGCGCCCGTCGATCACGGCGCGATCCAGGTCGGTGTAGGGGACGACGGCCACGACGCACCCCCGCTCCTGGCGCGCCTGCTCCTCAGTCGGCCCGACGCTGGCGTATTCGGGGTTGGTGAAGCCGCCGTGGGGCACAATCTGGTGCTCCTGTCGTCCCGCGCCGTCCAGCACCGCGTTCTCGGCCGCGATGCGCGCCTCGTAGCCGGCGCTCTGCACCAGCATCATGCGCCCGTCGATGTCGCCGCAGGTAAAGATGTGCCGCGCTGAGGTGCGACCGGTGTTGTCGGCGACCACGTAGCGGCCGTTGGTCTCCACGCCCGCGGCCGCCAGGTTCAGCCCATCCAGGTTGCCCAGCCAGCCGGTGGAGAGCACCACGGCCTCGGCCTGGAGGGTCGCCACTTCGTCACCCTGCTTGTAAACCAGCGCCAGCTCACCGCCAGCCCGCCCGATGCGCTCGATGCCGCCGATACCCACGACGACGTCGATGCCGCGGCGGACGAAGGCCTCAGCCATGGCCTGCGACACCAGGCGATCCTCGACGGTCAGGATGCGCGGGGCCACGTCCAGCACCGTCACCTGGCTGCCAAAGGCGTTGAAGATCGCGGCCAGCTGGCAGCCGGTGGCCGCGCCGCCGACGATGGCGACGGATTTGGGCAGCTTTTGCAGACGCCAGATGTCGCTGTGGGTCAGGGCCAACTCCTCGCCGGGGAAGTCCAGCCGGCGCGCGCGGCCACCAGCCGCCAGGATGAACTTTTCGCCATGAAAGCGGCGACCGTCGGGGATCTCCACCGTGTGCGGATCGACGAAGCGCGCCTCGCCCACGCCGGCGTAGACGGCCGCGCCCGACGCCTCCAGGTGCGCGACGAGCTGCTTCTTTTCGTGAATCTCATAGACGATGGCCTGGGTGCGGGCCATCAGGCGCTGGAAGTCCAGCTCCGGCCGCGCCACGTCCATGCCGTAGTCGGCATACTGGCTGGCGTTGGCCATCAGCCGGGCGGCGCGGGCCAGCACGCGCGTCGGCACGCAGCCGTCGTTGGTGCAAGTCCCGCCCATCGCGCCGCGCTCGATCAAGGCCACGGACGCGCCCAGCTCGCGGGCACGCAAGGCAGCGGTCGAGCCGGCCGGCCCGCCGCCGATGACGATCAGGTCGTAGGTGGGAAGATTGGTCATGATTAGCCTGGTCTACATGAAGAAGGGCGGACTGGAGTGAATGTAGTTCTCGAAGCGCCCGAACGGTTCGTCGCTCATGAAGAAGACGGTGAAATCCTCGATGCGGAAGCCGCGGCCCAGCAGATAGTCCACGGCGTGGCGGTTGACCAGCGGCAGTTGCACGCCGAAGTCGTCGTCGCCGCGCGCGGCGGCCTCGCTTTCGGCCCGCGCCAGCACCGCGGGAAAGTCGGCCGCGTCCAGCAGCGCGATGGGGCCTGTGCCCTTGCCGAAGTAGCCGTAGCCCACCACTTGTCCGTCGCGGCGGAAGAGGATCGCTTGCCGGTCTTGCAGCAGGAACCGGTGATCCACGTCGCGCGTGAAGCCCAGGATGGCCTGGTCGATCGCGCCCAAGGCGGCCAGCGTCTCCGGCGTGTCCGCGGCCGGCGAGTGCTCCAGATCGGTGCTCAGCTCGACCGGCTCGGGCGTACGGAAAAGGTAGTAGATGGGGAAGCGCGGGTAGACGCCGGCCTTCAGGTAGCGCGCCAGGGCGCGCATCTCACGCGTGGCAATGATCGCCCGCCGTCGGGCGCTGCCGGCCGGGAAGGCGCGGCGCAGCAGCTCGCCGCCGATGCCCTGGCCTTGAAGGCCGGGCCGCACGAAGAACTCCAACAGCTCGCGCACCCCGTCGCGCACGGAGGAACGGGCAAAACCGACGATCTGGCCATCCTGCTCGGCCACCCAGAACTGGTCAGCCGTGCGCGCCAGGTGATCGAACAGCGACTGGCGGCGCTGCCAGTAGCTGGCCACGAAGTCCGGTTGGAGCCAGATGATATCGGCGGCCGGCAGGCCCATGCGCTGCTCCAGGTCGATGGTGGATTCGACGAAGACATCGTAGACGGCGGGGCCATCGGCCACGACGCCGGGACGGTAGGTTGTTGCCATCAGGTTACTTCTCCACAGTGACATTTCGTCCTTGGTGAAACGGACAAGCCGCCGCCAAGTCTTTGACAGGAAAGGTGCAGCCTGCGCCTGGCGGCCGGCAAAGCTGGCTTCTGGAACAGCTACCAGGCTTTCCGCGCCAGCGTAGATCTGGCCGAGATGGAGATCGATCCAGCCATCTTCGGCGGTCTGCGCGACCCGTCACCTGGCTTCTGTCCGAGCCTCAGGGCGTAGAACTCCCATAATCACCAGGTCATCGTAGGCGCCGTCGCTCCAGACGTGCTGGCGCAGCCGGCCCTCCTCGACGAAGCCGCAGGCGCGGTAGGCGCGGATGGCGCGCTGATTGCGGCCATGCACCTCCAGCCAGACCTTGTGCAGGTTGTGATGGCGAAAGCCGTAATCCACCAGCAGTTGCACCGCCTCGCGGCCGTAGCCCTGGCCCCAGTAGGCCTTGTCGCCGATGCCGATGCCTAGCATGGCCCGGTGCGCGACATGGTCGAAGTTGAACAGCGCACAGCCGCCGATGTAGACGCCTTCCACCTCGATGGCAAAGCTGGCCCCATCGCGGCTGCCTTTGCTGAGGCCGGCGTCGAACTCAGCCTGCAAGCGCGCCAGCGACTGCGGCAGCGGCGGATCGCCGCCGCCGGCCAACTCCACCTCGATATCGTTGTTGAATTGCTGCTGGCGGGGCAGGTCGTCCCGACTCAGCGCCCGCAAGATCACCCGGTTGCCTTTGAGCATCGTCATCTCCTAACCAGGGGTTTTCCGACAAACGAACACGATGGTCCCGGTGTGCTGGGGGCCGAAGGGCTCGCCGGTGTAGTCGCCCGTCACCTCGATCTCCGTGAAGCCGGCCATGCCCAGCATCATCACCACCTCGGCGGCGAAGTACCAGTGGTTCTGGCCGGCGTGAACCTCTTCTTGCAGCAGGGTTTCTCCCTCCATCAGCCGGTAGCGCCGCTCCTCGCGGCTGAGCTGCTGCACCGGGTCAACCCCGGTCAGGCGCCGGTCGATCACCAGCCGCCGCTGGCCGCCCAGCTCCTTGACGACGTGCGGCGCCCATTCGGTCGGGTAGGCGCGTGCCTGGTCGGGGCTGTTGTAGTCGAAATCGCCCCAGTCGCCGTAGTAAACGTTGAAGGCCAGCACGCCGCCCGGCCGCAGGTGCTCGTGGAACCTGCGCAGCGCCTCCAGCGCGTTCTCCCGACCGGTGACGCAGGTCCAACTGCCGCAGGGGACGTAGATGCAGTCGTAGCGTTTGGGCAGGTTCAGCGCCTGCATGGGCTGGCAGTAGAGCGTCGGGGCCAGCCCATCCGCCTCCGCCTTGCGCCGGCAGACGGCCAGCATGTCGGCCGAGCTGTCCACCCCCTCCACCGCCAGACCGGCCGCCAGGTAGCGGCGCAGCAGCCGGCCCGCGCCGCAGGCCACATCCAGCGCCAGCCCGCCGGCCTGCTGAACGATGGCCTTGTAAAAATCGTGGTCCCAGGCCGGCTCGTCGTAGGCCGACCAGTGCAGCGCGGCCAGGCCGGAGTAGAGATCAACTTCGTCGTATTCCATGCTGTCTCCTGTGATGATGTAACGAGTCAACGTTCCACGTTACATTGAACGCAGAACGCCCTTCATCGCGTCCTTCCATATGTGCTCTCAATCCAGCCCACCAGTCGGCCGATTCAAGGCGGCGTTCTTTGCGCAGATGGGCTACGCTGCCGCAGACTGGCGACGGCTGGAGCATGATACCGGATGATTGTCAGGATTTTGAGCTTTCATGTTCTGAACAACGATGCTATACTGACGTCAGTATCCGTTGGCATTCCAACCATTTGGAGGTCACCATGTCATCATTCGCAACCACAATCGCTGTAGTGGAGCCGGATCGCACTGTCAAAGCACCGCCCGGAATGGCCGTTGGAACCACAGTGCTCATGGCGCCCATGCCATCCACGACCGAGCTTCTTAACGATACAGCTCGCCGCGCCCGCTTCAAGGCAACACATCGGGCCATTCGCGAGGCCATGCAGGCCCATTCGGATACGGAATTGATAACCGACAAAAAAATCGTTGCCGTGGTTCGACGCGCGCGGCAGTCGCCCCGCGCGGGCTGATCGGGATGCGCGTCGTCCTCGACACTAACCAACTGGTCGCGGCGCTGCTGAGACCGCCTGAGCTCGCAACGTTCATGATGGCCTGGGAGTCGGCGCGCTTCACTGTGCTGGCCTCTCCGGCCATGATTGACGAGTATCAGCATGTGCTGACCTATCCCGAGGTCGCGTCGCTGATCTACCCTGAACTGTTGCGGGCATTCACCAGCCATCTGCTCAACGACATCGAGTTGGTCGAACCGCAGAGACGCCGCGTTTTTGCCGCGATCCGGACGATGACAAGGTGATCGCAGCGGCCATCTACGGATTGGCCGACTACATCCTCACGGTCGATGAAGACCTGATGGCGCCCGAAGCTGCAGTGACATTGGAGGAAATGGGTATCTCGGTCACTTCAGGCGCTAATCTGCTCCAAATTCTGGACTCTCAAGTCGAATTCTAACAAAAATCGGGGGGTCATGGCTTTTTCAGCCACACGCTGACCTGCTCCGGCTGCAACGTCTCGTCCACCACGCGCACCAGCTCCGCCAGCAGCGCGTCCAGATCGGTCTCGTCGCGCGCGGTTTGGGCGAAGCGGGCCAGCACCTGCTGGGCGTCATACTTCTTGCGGAAG